>JAITNB010000045.1 GCA_031290695.1 Coriobacteriales bacterium
GGCACACCCGCTGGCATGGCCGACTTTACCGGCAAGCGCCTGCTTCTTGTCGAGGATATGGAAGTCAACCGCGAGATTGTACGCGCGCTCCTCGAGCCCACGGGCCTGCTCATAGACGAGGCCGAGCACGGCCGGGCCGCCGTCGAGGCGTTCACCGCCAGCCCCGGTGCCTATAACATCGTCTTCATGGACATACAGATGCCCAAGATGGACGGCTACGAGGCAACCCGTGCGATTCGCGCCCTCGACACCCCCGAAGCCCTGGCCATCCCCATCATCGCCATGACCGCAAGCGTGTTCAAGGAGGACATCGAGAAGAGCCTCGAGGCCGGCATGAACGGCCACATAGCCAAGCCCATCGACCTCGAAGACGTCATGCAAAACCTTAAGACCTGGCTTTTATAGCAGGCAGCGGCAATTATCAGGTAAACCACCTTAATTGAATTGCAATAACCCAGTACACTTTTGACACATTGTCCCTTCGAAACAATCCCACTATGTGATATGAATTAGTGTAATTTGATTACACTAATTCATACGTTGTTGTGGTATACACAACGGGGACGGTTGGGTAACGGATGCGCGGTTGGGTTGTTATCGAAGTGCGGTGGGTTACACTATCTTTGTGTTTTATTGTAAGCACAACGATCTGCCCGTACGATTTATGATGTGGTGACTATGGATACTGCTATCAATGAGCCGATACTCGTCGCACACGGCCTCTCGCTTATCACACGGCAGGGTACCGTATTCGAGGGTGTCGATCTTACGCTCAGTGCCGGAGAGGTGTGCGCCTTGCTGGGTGCCGAGGGAAGCGGCAAGACCGCCCTGCTCCTCACGTTTGCCGGCCGTATGAAACAGACAGCGGGAACCCTTGAGGTCGCCGGCCTAACGCTGCCTAAGCAACGTTATAAGGCTCAACGGCTTGTGGGTATGGGCTTTTTTGCCGGTCTCAACGAAGCGCAGCCCTCGCTCACGGTTGAGGCGACGGTTGCGGCCGAACTGCACTTCTCCAACAGAGCCAATGATGAACGCTCGACCGCTCACTATCTGCATCTGTGGGGCCTGCAGGCCTTCGCAGGAACAGCCGTCAAGGACCTCACGAGCGAGCAGCGTCTGCGCCTGGGGATAGCCCTGGGGATGGCGGGCGGGCAGCGGGTCCTCGTCCTTGACTCCATCGAGGACGGCCTTGACAACGCGCAGAGCACGCACGCACTCAACTACCTCAAAGCCGTAGCGATCGACACCGGCATCGCCGTGGTCTTTGGCTGCCTTGAGGAGCAACTGGCCGCACGGGCCACCCATCACTACCGTTTGTAGGAGAAACCGATGAAGAACCCTCTCAAAGGACTGCACTTCGCGAACCTGGAGCTCAAGTCCATCCTCAACTCATACGCACTGCGCATCGCCCTTGTGGGTGTCGCCCTTATCCCCCTGCTGTACGGGGCGCTGTACCTCTGGGCCTTCCTTGACCCCTACGGTCGGCTCGACACCATGCCGGTGGCGGTGGTGAACCTCGACGAGGGCGCTATCATCAACGGCGAGCAACGAAACCTGGGTGCCGAGCTTGTTGACTCGCTCAAGCACAGCGATGAGGGGTTTGCGTGGGAGTTCGTCGACAGCAGTGCGGCACGTGACGGCATGCGGGACAACACCTACTACATGACTGCGGTGATACCAGCAAAGTTCTCAGAAGATATAGCTAGTTTAGATAGCAATTCTCCCGAACAGGCCGCGCTTGAGGTCACTTACAACGAGAGCGCAAACCTGGTGGCCTCGCAGCTGGGAAACGCCGTATGGCAACGCGTGAGCACGCAGCTCTCCAACAAGATAACCACCCTCTATGCCGAGGGGGTGTTTGAGAAGATCGCCACGGGTGCCAGCTCCCTCGAGACGGCCGCCAGTGGCGCTGACGAGCTGCACCGGGGGCTGCGCAGGGGGAGCCTGGGCAGCACTGCGATAAGCGACGGGTTGGGCGGGCTCGAGGACGGCGTGGACGCGTTGAGGTCTGGCATGGGGCAGTTGGCGACCGGTGCCGATACGCTGGCGGCGGGCGTCGAGCAGTTCAACGGCTACCTGCCGATGATGGCCCAGGGCGTGGGCGGCCTGAGCGACGGTGCGCAACTGCTCGCCCAGCAAACCGCGGCGATGCCCGAGCAGACCGCCCTCCTTGCCCAGGGCGCGGCAGGGGTCGACGGAGGGCTGCAAGCATCCATCGACGCGATTGGCTCGGCAGATGTGCCAGACGCGACCTTGTTGTACGCCTCGGCGCAGGTCTCGGACAACCTGGCCACCGTTGCGGGGCAAGGCGGCAACATCCTCGCTGGTACCGACCAGTTTATCAACGCGGTTGGCTCTGCCAGCACCGCCGCTACCCTGGCAAACGACCAGATCACCGCGGCCATCGCCGCACTTGACCCCAACGACCCTGCCAATGCCCAAACACTCGCCGCACTCTACACCGCCCAGCAGGTGAGCGACCAGCTTGCGGGTGAGCTTGCGACGGTGAGCGGCAACTCGGCGCAGATCAGGTCACAGGCCGAGGACCTGGTGAACGGGATAGACTCGCTGCATGCCGCCTCAAGCGGTGTGACCACCGGGCTCGGCGCGCTCAAGGACGGGCTTACCACCCTCAAAGGCTACAGCGGCCAGCTGAGCAACGGCACCGCCGCCCTCGCACAGGCAGCCCCCCTGTTGAGCAACGGCACCGCTGCCCTCGCAAGCGGTGCGTCACAGCTCAACGACAGTATGCCGCTGCTCACCCAGGGCGCAACCGGGCTCGCAAGCGGGACCAGCGCCCTAGCCTCAGGCCTCCACAGCGCGGCTGAGGGCATAGCCCCCCTTGCCAGCGGCATCTCCCAACTCCACGAGGGCAGCGTCGCCGTGACCGAGGGTATCGTCAAGGCAGAGGGCGGGTCTGAGGAGCTTGCAACCAAGCTCGAAGAAGGTGCCGCAAGTATGAATATCAATGAGCGTCAGATAAGTGCGAAGTCCACGCAGATAGCGCAGCCCCTCCAACTCAGCAAGTCCTACTACACGCAGGTCAAGAATTACGGCTCGGGCTTCGCACCCTACTTCATCGCCCTGGGCATCTGGCTCGGCGCACTCATGGTCTCCTTCATCGTCAAGCCGCTCAACCGCCGCTTGCTCGCACAGGGTGGCTCTCCCTTCACCGCGATGCTGGCCGGCTACCTGCCTGCCGCCCTCATCGGTGTGGGACAGACGGTGCTGCTCATGCTCATATTGCAATTTGTGCTGGGATTGCAGATCGATAATCTGCTGGGCTTCTACGCCTTCTGCCTCCTCGTGGCCCTCGTATTCGCGGCAATCATCCAGTTCTTCGTCTCAGCCTTTGGGCTGCCGGGCCGCTTCGCCGCCATCATCATCCTCATGCTCCAGCTCACCAGCGCGGCCGGCACCTTCCCCCTCGAAACGACCCCGCTCTTCTTCCAGACCATCAACCCCTGGCTCCCCATGACCTATGTGGTGAGCGGCCTACGTGAGCTCATGACCGGCACCAACTTCGACATAGCCTGGCAATGCGCCGGCATCCTCGCACTATTCGGCGCAATCTTCTTCATCGCCACCTGCGCCGTGGCCCAACGAAAGCGCACCATAACCATGCGCGACCTGCACCCCGTATGGAACCTGATGGGGTAAACAGTCCAGTGGACTGTTTGCGGGCGAAGCTGCAGAGCAGCGCGTGAGCCTCCTTTGGGACAACGGTTAGTCACAGAGGGCG
The DNA here is from genome assembly GCA_031290695.1 of Coriobacteriales bacterium. The sequence goes on from JAITNB010000045.1 coordinate 3,743, forward strand.
TGAGCTTTGGCCCCCGACTTTGGAGAGCCCATCAATCTCGTCTAACCATGTATTCACTTCAGCAACTGCTTCCTCCACGCTAAGAGTGATGCCGACTTTCTCAGCCGCTGCCCGATAATCAATCTCCCAATTAGAAAGTACTGAGAGTCTCGCTGGCCAAGTCCGTGTCAGCCTGTTCAATTTTTGCGCCTCAACTGCCCGCACAGCAAATACATCAACAATCGCCTCCCGTATTTCAGCGTTAGCTGGAGAATCAACTGCCTTAACCAAGTCGCGGATAAGGATCAGGTCGACCACATCCCTAGGGCGGTTATTGACATACTCTGGCGGATTATGCGGGTCTGTTGCCGAATGTACTTTTTGGGCAATCTGGTACCGCATTGCCAAAGCGGTCAGTGAGTCTGGCGTAGGCAGGCCCAAGCCTGCAAATGATGGAGGTTTGATCTCCTCATATTCATCTCCAGCACCGCCTTCGCCAGGAGAAATCTCGACTTTGATCTTTCTCCAAGTGTCACCCTTGAGCATTATCGAAACCATGAAAGCTCTGGGTTTGATTATCTTGGCTGGGGTCTCGATAACCTCAACCTCACCTCTATGCAGTTGCAAAGGGCCCCACTGTTCTTTGAACACATCGTCCAGTACCTCAAGATAGCCTTCAATATCGCCCCGCACCATGCCGTCCAAGTCCCTGGTTGCCCTTGCTATACCACCAAGTCGGTGCTGCAGCATAGTGCCGCCCTTCAAGAGAAACCTGCTGCGACCGTCTCCATCAACCGCCCTTTGCAGTGCTACCGTGACCACGGTCGAGGCCACCAACCAAGCCAGACGACCGCTACGTTCGTTTGTGAGGGAGTTTTCTATTTGATTGATCCAGCTATCGAGAACGCGCTTGTTGGCTGGCCCTTTCGTTTTTGGCTTTAGCAAATCGAGCACTGCCCTTAAATCATCCCGATTGTCCTTACTAGGCATCGCGCTCCTCCAACATCCTTGTTAGTCCCTCCCTCTCGATCTTGGTCAACTCACTGGTCTTGCTAGCAGTCTCCATTGCTTGTTCAATCAAATAGCCTGGTACTCCGTCAAAAATACACTGCTCTATTGCTGTTGGGGTATCGACGATTGGGATTTCCTTGAACCACGTTATGCACTGTGGGGCAATATCCTCGTTGTGAAGGATATACCCTATACCGCCAACCCTCTTGATACGCCGCCTCTTGCCTACGCAGACATGGATGCTGGTCGGGTTTATATCGCTTAACTCGCGAAGCATCAATGCCGTCTCATGCCCAAGACAGGCTTCGGGCGCACCCGTCCACAACACAGCCAGCATAAAGGCATCATACTGTGTCTGTGGCACTTGGGGTATCCGATACACACCATGCGCAACTCTTTCAATACGGTCCCGGGCAACCATCTTTGCCAACTCAGGGCGTGCAACACCCGCATCAACAGCTTGAGCAGTAGTCACAAACCCATACTGATCCATAGCCACCGCGCGTAAACGATCCAAATATGTGACAATCTCATTCATGCGATTAAGGTACCATAATGGTAACCTTTTTGCAAACAAATTTACTATCTCGCTTTATGCCGCTCGAACGCATGTAAGACATATTTACGCAAAACGCAGCACCACTTCTCACCAAGAACTTACCAACCTTGTTGAGAAAGCCCCTTCATCGCCCAAATAATACTTCGATTCACCTCGGTATCCAAGTTACCAGAGCTTCGCGAAGCACTCCTGGAGTTTTGTGGTTGCAGGGGCCTCCCCTGTTGTCTGGATGGGCACGAGGCCAAACTCGTCAGAGATGAGAAAGAGCGAGGCTGCGGATACGTGCGTGGCGCTCACCGGTTGTACACGCACCTCATAGCCCAGTGTGGCCGCGAGGTCGTTTGCGAGGGTACAGGTGGCTGAGGCGAGCACATATGTTGAGGCGTGGAGGATGCCGTCCTTCTCCGCCCAGACGGTGCCTTCGAGAGGGGTGGTTTCGTGCTGTGCGCCGGTGATGAGGCCATCTGTGATGATGAGGCTGGCGGAGGTGAGCGGTGGGGCAGGACGCACATCGTCGAGCGAGAGCACGACGTCCTCGGCGGGGTTGATGGCGAGGCAGAGGACGGCATTGGTGTCGCGGGCGAGCATGTTGTCGATGGCCCACTCGATGCGTGAGCGCACCCACGCCAGCAGCGGTGGCGAGAGGTTATAAGGCGCGAGGGACCGCAGGTGGCGCTCCTGCAGGGGCAACCCGCCCTTCGCAACGCGCCACCGCAGGTCGATTGTCGTCTGTTCGCTCATGTTGCCTTTCCAAATCTAATACTAGTATAAAGCAAGACGACTCGCCCGAAAGAGCAAGTCGTCTAACCACTAGGCATCCGCAGGAGGAAATACGCGTTTCCTCCTGCACCCTTACTCAAGCATTCTACACCTCGTACTCATCATGCACAAGCACTATTTCGTGTTGGATCCCGTGGGCTCTAGTGCCGAAAATGCCTATGGCCGGTGAAGACCAATGCTACTCCTGCGGCGTTGGCGGCGTCTATGACCTCCTGGTCGCGGATTGAGCCGCCGGGCTGGATAACGGCGGTGACACCGGCGGCTATGAGGACTTCCAGCGAGTCGGCGAAGGGCATAAAGGCATCACTCGCGGCGACGGCTCCCTTGGCCTTGTCCCCTGCCTGCTTGACGGCCAGTTCGGCGGAGTTTACGCGGTTGGGCTGGCCGGCACCGGTACCCGCGGTCGCCTTGCCTTTGGCGATGAGGATGGCGTTTGACTTGACCGACTTGCAGGCCTTCCAAGCAAAGAGCAGCTCGTCAAGCTCCTGCGCAGTAGGCTGGCGCGTGGTGGGTACCGTAAAGGCCGCGGGGTCCTCGTTTGCTGTGTCGGGGCCTTGAACGAGCATGCCGCCTTCGACGGAGCGGTAGTCGAGCATACCGCCAGGAGCGTTGATGCCGCCGGTTTTGAGGATACGGGCGTTGGGCTTCTGCGTAAAGAGCTCAAGCGCGGCCGGTGCGTAGGATGGCGCGATAACCGCCTCGATAAACTGACCATTGGCATAGATGGCCTCGACAAGGGCGGCGGGCACCTCGCGGTTGAACGCCATAACGCCGCCAAAGGCGCTCACCGTGTCACAGTCGTGGGCTTTTTGATAGGCAACGGCAAGGTCGCCGTTACTCGCGATGCCGCAGGGCGTAAGATGTTTGACGATGACGCAGGTAGGCTCGCTAAACTCGCGCACGGCACCCCAGGCGGCGTCAAGGTCAAGGTAGTTGTTGTAACTGAGCTCCTTGCCCTGGAGTTGCTGGGCGTTGGCCAGCTGCCAGGCGGGATTAACGGAGCAGTGCGGGTTCTTGGGTGGGTTATGGTAGAACGCGGCCTTTTGGTGGGGGTTCTCCCCGTAACGCAGGTCCTGGGCCTTCGTGAGGAAGAGGCGACGGTCGGCAGAAAACGCGTGGGCTCCCGTTTCGAGCTGCTTGCCCAGCCAGCCATAGATGGCGTTGTCATAGGCGCTTGTGAGCCTAAATACCTCGAGGGCAAGCTGTTTGCGTGTAGCCAGTGTAGTTGCGCCGGCGTTGGCACGCAACTCCTCTAAAATGCTACTGTAACTAGCAGGATTGGTCACCACGGCAACAGAGGCATGGTTCTTCGCAGCCGAGCGCAGCATCGAGGGACCGCCTATGTCGATGTTCTCGATGGCCTCCTCGTAGGCAACGCCCTCCTTTGCGACGGTTGCCTCAAAAGCATAGAGGTTGACGACCACCATGTCGATGAGGCCTATGCCGTGCTCCTCGGCAGCAGCAAGGTGGCTTGCGAGGTCGCGGCGGGCGAGCAGGCCGCCATGTACACGGGGATGCAGGGTCTTAACGCGGCCGTCCATCATCTCGGGGAAGCCTGTGAGGTCGTCGATGGGGCGTACGCTGACGCCGGCCTCCTCAAGCGCCTTAGCGGTACCGCCGGTCGAGACGATCTCTGCACCAAACTCCGTTGCCAGGGCGCGTGCAAACTCCACCACCCCGGTCTTATCCGTAACGGAGATAAGGACTCGCTTAACCTGTGGGTCTGGCATCGTGTGGCTCCTTCGCGCTCACAGGGACGAGGATGCCCCTATTGTACCTTTGTGACTGTGGCACGTATTACCTTTAGGTACTCGCCGTCCACTACGGTCACGGATGTGTCTTCGTCAAAGGCCCCGTTTGAGATGATGGAGGCGGCGTTTCCCGAAGAGTCGGGGTCGACTTCATAATAGGCCCCCGTGGTGCCGTCGTCGGTGCTCTTGAGAAGGTACTCTCCGGCGTCGATGTCGACACCAACCTTATACATCCCCTCTTTGTAGGTTCCGTCGCTGTTCTTTATGGTGACCAGGTCGGCCAGTTTCACCTTGCCCGTCACCGGGTAAGCGGTCGCTACACCAATCCTGATGTACTGCCCTTCTGAGACGGTGACATAGGAATAGGTGTTAAACACGTCCTGTGCGAGCACACTGCTGGGACTCCCGGATGTGTCAGAGGTTATCTCGTAGTACCCTGTTCCGCTGGCGACAAGGATATACTCACCGGCCAGCAGCTTATCGCCAACCTCATAGGTGCCTGCCTTGAAGCTGCTGGGCGCGGACTGTTGCGGCTCTTTGTAGGTGATCGACTTGACCACTGCGTCAAACTCGCTTGCCACAAATGATGTCCCCATTATGGTAAGGGTATCGCCCTGTGTGTTGATGCATACGTACAGGGAGCAGGCCACCTCTTGGCCGTCAACCGTTTGTGTGAGTGTCCAGCTCCCACGCGTATCGGTATCGGTTGGGTTTTCCTGCTTGAGCGCACCTGTTGAGGTGACCCCCTCGCCTTTGCTCATCGCTGAGTAGAAGGCGTTAAGGGCAGCGGTGAGGCCTTCGGGCGACTGGTCGCTCACACCGGTGATGCTGTAGGCTGTCATGATTAGATGCGTGCCGTCATTATCGGGATAATAGTAGTCGTTTACCCCCGTGCTGTCCTTCTCTGTGTCCCACGAAGAGGACACCTTGTAACTGTACGCCCCAGCAGCGAGGGTTTTGTCAAGCGTCACCGCGTTTCCTGCTCCTCCCCCAGAATTACTGCTCAAGCATCCCACCATCGTCGTCGCCAACATAGCCGCAATCAGTAGTGCCAGTACCTTCTTCATGTTGCCCTCCTTGAATCTTTTGCCTACGTACCTTGCATGGTTCTTTCTTGCTTACCGTTGCGCGATCCCCTGTAAACAACCAGAATAACACGGTTGTAACTATACCCCAAAGACTCCCTTTTTTGGTCTGCGGAGAAGTACTGAGCGTCGAAAGCCCCCGAGCTGTCCCGCGACATACGTGTTACCCATAAAGGATAGCACTAACACAAACTCGTTGCATTGGTCGCAGACAACAAAATGATTGTTTTGTCCGATAGTTGTTACTGGTCGCAGGGGTTGTGTCTCCTGGGCCCTGTGGAGCAGCTGCCCCGGAGCGCGCATCCGTCTAATTGCTCTGCTCGATGCTGAACATCCGCAGGGCGCCCTTAAAGCGTGATCCCTGCTTGACGGCTGTCTTGGCCAGCTCGATATCCTCGACCACCCGTCCGGCCAGCACATCAACCCCCCATTTGAACAAGAAGTCGCTGGCGATAACACTGGGGCCGAGCATTACCACCGTAGCATTCTTTGACAGGTCAAGGACGCGCGGCGCGGTCTTGTTTATCACGGTTACGCCGGTGGTGAAGACAAAGTCCTGCTTGGGCAGGAGATACTCACAGGCGGGGTCGGGGGTGTCGGCGGGGTCGGAGCAGTTGCGCTCCAATACCGTGAGCTTACAGATGTCTACCATGTCATGAACATCGGGGAAGTGCCCGATAACCGTGACGGATTTGTTGGTGTAACGCTCGCGCAGGAACATGAAGGGGTTCATCAGGTTTCCAGGTTTTGCTGCTGCTCCAGCGTCCCCCTCGGTGTTGTTTCCAAGATTTTTTGTATCGGAGCGAATATCCATAGTCGATTCCTGCTTGCCAATCGGTCCCAGCTTACCGCCCAGAGCCAGCACATGCTCGCTGGTGCTGTACCAGGCGTTAAGGGCGGCGACACCAATAGAGGCCTCGCGCCAGTTCCAGGACTTGGCCAGCTCGGCCACGTTACGCAACGGCAGCCCATCCACACGACCGCTGTAGCGGGCTCGGCTGCCACCGGTCAAGGTATAGCTCAAACCCATGCCAGACTCTGCCTGCACATAGGTCCAGCCGCTGCCAACGCAACAGTCCACCACCAGCACGTCCTCGGGAATCTGCCCGATAAGATGGTTGTAGAACTTCCAGGGCAGGTCGTGGTCGTAGGTGTCGGGCATGACTATCGGGCCTTCTGCCACGCCCTTGCCGCAACAACTGCCATCAGCGCAGGTATTCATTGCTTCCTCTCTTTCTGCCAAGACCAATGTTGCATGATTGTACTCCTACCCTAACATCGATGAAACCTCTCTTTTGGTTTCGTGGCTAAAAAGAAAGCAGGGAACCCCGCTGCGCCATAATGGCCGACGCTAGTCCACGGTGCCGTAGATGAGGCCCCAGCCGTGGCCGGTGAGGGCTGAGTTGAATTGGTTACAGAGGCGTTGGCGGGTGTAGGTGCCGGGGGGCAGGAGGTCGACGATCTCTTGCAGGTCGGCGATAAGGTCGAAGCTCTGTGCCGTGAGCAGGACGTCGAGGCGGGCGACCCGCTTCTTGTCCCGGTACAGGGCCTCGACCAGGCGCTGGAGGGTGCCAAACTCCTCTGACTGCTGTATCGCTATAGCACGACCCCCAGGGCTATGAACAGGACGGTGCCAACTATGCCGATAACCGCATCGCTGGGATGGAGGGTGGTTGTCTTGAGGCGGGTGCGGCCCTTGCCCTGATAGCAGCGGGACTCCATCGCGGCGGCAAGGCCGTCGGCGCGGCGAAAGAGGCTGACAAACAGCGGGATCATCACAGGGACCCACGCCTTGACGCGCCTGATGAGGCCGCCCTCGCTAAAGCGGGCGCCCCGCGCGCTCTGGGCGACCATGATCTTCTCCGCTTCCTCGGCGGTGAGGGGGATGAAGCGCAGGGCTATCGTGAACATCGTGGCGATGTCCTCGACCGGGACCTTGAACGTGCGCAGGGGGCGCAGCAGCGAGGCGATGGCGTCGGTAAGGGAGACGATGGAGCTGGTGAAGGTGAGCAGCGAGGTCACGCTCACGAGCAGGGTGATACGCAGCGCAAAGTAGAGGCCCCGCATAAAGCCGGCGGGCGAGAGGCCAAAGCTGCCGATAAGGGCGATGCTCGTGGGCAGTTGGATGAAGTCCTCCACGGCGCTTGAGGCGTCGATGGCATCGGTGGCAGCCTCGGGCGGTGCGGCCGCGAAGGTGAACATGTTGATGAGCACGGTGAAGGCGAGGATGAACAGCACGGGCTTGAGGCCGCGTGCCGCCAGGCGCAGCGGGATGTTCGCGTTGCGGTAGGCCGAGAAGAGCGCGACGGCACAGAGCAGCAGGCCCACCCAACGGGAGGCCACAAAGAGCGCGAACACATAGGCCACGACAAGCAGCAGCTTCATACGCACGTCGAGCTGGTGTACGGCACTGTTACCAGGCACGTACTGGCCAAAGGGGACCGCCAGTGCCACGGGTCACCCCCCCTCGATCGTTGGAATATGGCGCAGGGGACCGGGAGAGTCAAAGGTGCGGCGGCGCCTTCTGGTAGCGTCTGGCTGTGAGGAAGCAGCAGGGTCGTCCCCTTGCGCCCCCTGGGTGTGCGTATGGGTGTGCCGCTCGCCGCATCCCTCGACAGGGTGGCCGGCAAGGGCCCAGGCAGCGACGCGCTGCGGGTCATAGCTGTAGGTGCCGGGCATGGCGCCCAGATGTTGCTGGAGCGCGATGAGCGGCGGCACTGGAAAGCCCACGCGCTTGAGGGGGCGCGGGTTGGCGATAAGCTCGTGTGCGGCGCCCAGCCAGGCTATGCGCCCCTTCTCAAGGACGAGCACGCGCTGCGCCCGAGGCAGGAAGCTGTCGATGTCATGGGACACCACCACAACGCCCACGCCCTGGGCAACCAGACGCTCGATGAGGGCATGTACGAAGGCACGCCCCGCGTCGTCAAGGCCGGCCGTGGGCTCGTCGAACAGCATGAAGAGCGGCTGCATCGCCAGTATGCCGGCAATGGCGACCCTGCGCGCCTCACCGCCACTGAGCGTGAAGGGCGAACGGGCGCGAAAGCCTTCGAAGTCGAGGCCCACTGCGGCCAAGGCGTCACGCACAACCGCCTCCTGCTCCTCGGGCGACGGGGCAAGCCCCAGGTTCATCGGGCCAAAGGCCACGTCCTCAAACACCGTCTGCGCAAAGAGCTGTGCCTCGGGGTCCTGGAACACGAGGCCTGCGGCACCGGGCTCGATGGGCGCACTGTTGGCCCCCAGGGACACCAGTGACGCCCCTTTGGGACGGGCGGAGCCCCATGCCTGATCCACAGCAAACGGCGTGTCCCTCGCAAGCCCTGCGCTGCCGCTCGTAGGTATCACCAGGCCTGCCATGATACGCAACAGCGTTGATTTGCCCGAGCCGGTATGTCCCATGACAAAGGTGTAGGAGCCGGGCGCCACCTCGAGGCTGATGTCGGCAAGGGCCTCGTGCTCGAAGGAGGTGCCCTCGTCGTAGGCAAAGCAAGCGTGGGAGAGGGTGAGGACCGCGGTCATGGGGCCGCCTTGCCCTTCTCCCAGGCCAAAACGGCCTTGGTGAGGGCGTTGGGGGAGGTGCGCTTGGGGGGCAGGGGGACGCCGCCATGGGCGAGGTGCGTGGCGAGGGCAAGCATGGGGGTGGGCGTGAGGCCAAGGCCGCGCAGCATAATCTCGCTGTTGAAGAGCTGCTCGGGGGTGCCGGCAAACTCGAGCCGGCCTTCTGCGAGCACCAGTACCTCGTTGGCCTCGACGGCGTCCTCGATGTCATGGGTGATGTGCAGGATGCCATGCCCCAGGCTGTGGAGGCGCCTGAGCACGGCGAGCACCTCGGCGCGCCCGGCGGCGTCGAGCATGGAGGTTGGCTCGTCGAGCACCAGGTAGTGGGGGTTCATCGCGAGCACGCCCGCGAGTGCCAAGCGCTGCTTCTCGCCGCCGCTCAACGTGTTGGGGTCACGCTGCTCAAAGCCCTCAAGGCCGGTGAGCTTGAGCGCACCCTCGACGCGGTTGGCAATGTCGGCGCGCCCAAGCCCAAGGTTCTCGGGGCCAAATGCCACCTCGTCTAAGACCGTAGTGCTCACAATCTGCGAGTCGGGGTCCTGTACGACCACGCCCACGCGCGTGCGCAGGTCGCGGATAGTCTCTCGATGGGCGGTAGAGAGGCCATCTACTAAGACCTCGCCCTTATCTGCAAGCAAGAGGCCGTTGGCGAGGCGGGCCAGGGTTGATTTGCCGGAGCCGTTGGCGCCCAGCAGCACCACGCGACGGCCGAGGGCGACCGAGAAGCTCACGCTGTCAAGCGCGGGCAGGGGCCGCTCGGGATAGTGGTACGTGACCTGGTCAAAGGCGAGCATAGGTAACAACCTGTCTATAAAGTGCCTGCTTTGGGGGCAGAAGCGGGGGTTTGCTGGTAAAGTATAGCGTATTCATTATAGCGAAACCTCTGCGTTATCCTGCGGTCACGTTTCCGTTTGGTTTTCTGGCACCGTTGAGGCTGACGTTTCGCGGGCGGCTCGCCGGGAGGGTGGGCATAAAACTACAGGAAGGGTGGAGAAGCGCGCGATGACCTCGGCAATGATACTTGGGTCCCTGATTATCATCATATGTATCGCGTCAAGCCAGTTCCTGTACCGGTTTGGTGTGCCGTCACTCATCATGTTCCTCGTGCTGGGGCTGCTTATGGGCAGCGTGGGGCCGTGGGGCATGATCTCGTTTCACGACTATGAGCTTGCTGAGAGCATCTGCTCCGTCGCGCTCGTGTTTATCATCTTCTACGGCGGCTTTGGCACCAATTGGAAGACTGCGCGGCCAGTGGTGGCCGAGAGCGTGCTGTTCTCGACCGTTGGCGTGCTCATCACTGCCGGCGCGGTGACGGTGTTCGCGCATTTTGCGTTTGGGGTGAGCTGGGCAGAGGGGTTTCTCATCGGCTCGGTGGTGTCGTGTATCGATGCGGCGTCCATCTTCTCGATCCTGCGTACCAAGAAACTGAGCCTCAAGCACAACACGGCCTCGGTGCTCGAGATCGAGGGCGGATGTAACGACCTGCCCGCCTATATGCTCACCGTGATCGCCCTCATCGTCCTCATGGGCGAGGACGCGGGCGGCGTGGCCCTCACCGTTGTGGAGCAGCTCGTGTTTGGCGTGCTCGTGGGCGTGGTCATCGCGGTTGCCACGGTTTGGATACTCAAGAAGGTGGGGAGCCGGCTGCTTGAGGGTATGAACCTGCTGCTGGTTATCGCTGTCGCGCTGCTGTCGTACTCCTTTGCGACGCAGTTGGGCGGCAACGGCTACCTCGCAGCCTATCTGTGCGGCATCATCCTGGGCAACTCCAACATACCCAAGCGCTCAAATATTGTTAATATGTTTGATACTATTGACTGGCTCGCGCAGATAATGATCTTCTTCCTGTTGGGGCTCATGGCAGTCCCTGCGCACCTGCCTGAGATGGTCTTGCCGGCGCTTGCCCTTACCTTGTTCCTCACGTTGATTGCGCGGCCGTTGGCGGTGTTTGCGATCTTTCCGCTGTTCAAGCATGAGGGCAGGCGTAACCCGCTGAGCAAGTCGCTCTTTATCTCGTGGGCAGGTATTCGCGGCGCGGCCTCCATTGTGTTTGTCTTTCTGGCGCTGGCGAGCGGCGCACCGCTGCAAAGCGACCTGTTCTCGCTCATCTTCATCGTCGCCGTGCTCTCGATAACCGTCCAGGGCACCTTCTTCCCCAATGCCGCCGAACGCCTTGGCCTCATCGACCACGAGGGCGACTACCAGCTCTCGTTCAACGACTTTCAGGAGCAGAGCGCGAGCTCGTTTCTCAAGATGAGCATCCACCCCCAGCACATCTGGGTGGGCAAGGCGCTCAGGGACCTCGAGATTGGCCAGGAGAGCCTCATCGTCCTCATCAAGCGCGACAACCAGACCATCGCCCCGCGCGGCGACACCGTCATACAGCCCGGCGACCTGCTGGTGATGAGCGGCGAGGCCTATGACGAGGAGGACGGCACCCACATCGCGCAGATCACCGTTGACAGGGGCAACCCCTGGGCCAACCATCTGATCCGCGACCTCGCCCTGCCACAGAACACCCTCATCGTGAGCGTGCTCAAGGCCGACGGCGCCACGGTGACCCCCAAGGGCTGGACCAAGATCCATGTGGGGGATGTCGTAACGGTGTTTACGTGGGAGTGACGCAGGACGCAAACAGTGACCTTATCTCACGAATAATGTTAGATAACTACATTTATTGCTCGTAATTTATGTGTTTATCTGATAGTATTTCCTTAAACAAAGGAGACCACTTATGTATAGGAAGGCAATCGAGGAGCTGCTGAGATGGAAGGATGACCCTCGTCGCAAGCCGCTGATGGTCTATGGCGCACGGCAGGTAGGAAAAACCTGGCTACTCAAGGAGTTTGGCGAGAAGTCCTATCGACACACAGCCTATATCATGATGGCCGACAATGCGCGGATGCTGACGCTGTTTGAGGGCAACAACGACGCAAGGTCGATTATCAGCGGTCTGGAGGTCGAGGCGGGGTTCTCATTCACCCCGGCAGACACGCTCATTGTTCTGGACGAGGCCCAGGAAGTCCCCAAGGCCGTCTCCGCGCTTAAGCATATCTATGAGCAGGCACCGGAGTACCATATCGCGGTTGCCGGATCGCTCTTGGGCGTGACGCTCAACGAGAACGTCTCCTTTCCTGTGGGCAAGGTCAACTCGCTGTACCTCTACCCGCTTGACTTTGAAGAGTTCCTCCGTGCGGTGAAGTCCGAGAGGTTCGCCCGTACCCTGCATGATGCCGACGAGGCCGCTCGCAATGTCTTTCATGGCGAGCTGAACGACTTGCTCAAACAATACTACCTGATAGGCGGGATGCCCGAAGTAGTGAGTAGCTTTGCGGCGGATAAGGACTATTTTGCTGCCCGCCGGATACAGAAGCAGATTATCTCTGACTACGAGCATGACTTTGGCAAACATGCGCCAAGTGCCCTTGTCCCCCGCATCCAGATGGTGTTCGACTCAATACCCTCACAGCTTGCCAAGGAGAACAAGAAGTTCATCTATGGCGTATTGAAGACCGGGGCGCGGGCCAAAGACTATGAGCTGGCGATACAGTGGCTGGTTGGTGCCGGCATCCTGCATAAAGTCCCGCGCGTCAACTCGCTTACGCCCCCGTTGAAGCACTACGAAGACGTGGGCGCGTTCAAGCTGTTCATGGTCGACGTTGGGCTGCTTTGTGCCATGAGCAATGTCGAGCCGCGCATTGTCTTGGAGGGCAACAACGTGTTTGTCGAGTACAAAGGGGCGATGACGGAGCAATACGTGGCCGAACAGCTACGGGCGGCGAGGATTGGCTTCTATTACTTTAGTAGCGACGACGCAAAGACCGAGGTTGATTTTGTTGCCGAGCTCGAAGGGGCGGTCGTGCCCATCGAGGTCAAGTCATCCGAGAACCTCGCAAGCAAGAGCCTACGCCATGTTGTGGGCAAATACCCTATTGCAACAGCGGTCAAATTCTCCTTGTTGCCCGAGAGGATAAACGACCCCATCCATAACCTGCCCCTGTATGCAGTGGCCAGGCTGCAAGCTCAAAGTATGCTTGAGTAGGGTGCCCGTCACTGCCACGTCATGCCGGTGCCGGCCCCTAGACACGACGACACCGGCGGCACCGCTCGGATAGGTGGCGCGCGCTATCATCGCCGCCGATTACTGCTACAGGTTATTGTTCGCACACCCCATGCCTCTACTGTCATCCTTCATCGTCATAGGGGGGGGTTGCCGGTCTTGATAACCTGTTCGAGTTGGGCCTCGTCGAGGACGGGGATGCCCAGTTCACGGGCCTTGGTGAGTTTGGAGCCGGCGTTGGGGCCGGCCACCACGTAGGAGGTCTTGGCGGATACCGAGCCGGAGGCCTTGGCGCCGTACTGTTTGAGGAGGGCCTCTGCCTCGCTGCGGCCGTACTTCTCCAAAGAGCCGGTGAGGACAAAGGTGAGGCCGGCGAGGGTCTGGGGCTTTTGGGCGGCGGCGTCCTGCTCAAGCGAGAGGCCGGCCTGCCGCAGGCGTGCGATGAGGTGCTGGTTGGCGGGGGTTGTGAGGTACTCGGTCATGGTACGGGCAATCACGGGGCCAATGCCGTCGATGAGCGTGAGCTCCTCCTTACTGGCCGCCGCCAGCAGGTCGACGGTGTTGAAGCGCTTGGTGATAAGCTCGGCAACCGTCTTGCCCACGTTGCGCACGCCCAGGCCAAAGAGCACGCGGGCAAAGGAGCGGGTCTTGCTCTCCTGTATCTGGGCGTGTATCTTCTGGGCGACAACGGGGCCTACGAGTGCGGGCTCCTTCTCGTAGTCGCCGGTCTCCTCGC
>JAITNB010000048.1 GCA_031290695.1 Coriobacteriales bacterium
TCATCACTCTACCGTCACGCTCTTGGCGAGGTTGCGGGGCTGGTCTACGTCGCAGCCGCGGGCTATGGCGACACTGCGGGCCAGCAGTTGCAGGGGCACGCTTGCGGTGAGGGGACTCAAGAACTCGCTCACGGGGGGGATGGAGATAACGTGCTCCGTGAGCTCGGCAATGCGCGTGTCGCCCTGCGTGGCAACCGCAATCACCGTGGCACCGCGCGCCAACACCTCCTCGATATTCGAAAGCATCTTCTCGTGCGTGGCGCTCTGCACCGCAACGGCTATCACCGGCGTTGCCACAACTGGGTCGATGAGCGCGATGGGGCCGTGCTTGATCTCGCCAGCACAAAACGCCTCGGCGTGCAGGTAGCTTATCTCCTTGAGCTTGAGCGCACCCTCGCAGCAGGTGGTCGCCCCCATGCCACGGCCGATGAACAGGGCCGTGGTAGCGTCGACGCACGCGGCGGCGGCACGCTCGATCTTCTCCACATCTTTGAGAATCGACTCTATCTGAGAAGGCAGCTGCGCCATCTCGTCGTAGATCTCCCGCACCTGTGCTGTGGTGAGGAGGGTGCGTTGCTGGGCAAAATAGAGGGCGAGGAGGGTAAGGAGGGCAACCTGGGCGAGGAAGGACTTGGTGGCGGCAACGGCGATCTCGAGGTGGGCCTTGATGTAGAGCACGGTCTGGGCCTCTTGCGTGATGCGCGAGCCCACGACGTTGGTGAGGGCGATGGTGTGGGCACCGGCGGTGCGGGCAAGGCGCACGGCTTCGAGGGTGTCGGCGGTCTCGCCCGACTGCGAGATGGCGATGACGAGGGTAGTGCCGGTGATGATGGGGTTGCGGTAGCGAAACTCCGAGGCGGGCTCGACTTCAACGGGAATACGCGCCCAGGTCTCGATGAGGTCCTTGCCAATGAGGCCGGCGTGGTAGCTGGTACCACAGGCAACGATGTGGATGTGGTCGATGGCGGCGAGGCTGGCAGCAGTAAAGGGGAGCTCGTCGAAGGTAATCGCTCCAGTGGCGGGGTCAATGCGGTTGGCGATGGTGTCGCGGATGACACGCGGCTGCTCGTGGATCTCCTTGAGCATGAAGTCGGGGTAGCCGTCGCGCTCGGCGTCCTCAAAGCTCCATTCCACGTGGTAGGCCGCCGGCGTGAAGGGGATACCTGCAGGGTCAAAGTACTCGATGTCTCCATTGGCGTGCAGCACTGCGAGGTCGCGGTCGCCAAGGTAGGTGACGTCGCGCGTGTACTCGATGAGGGCGGGGATGTCGGAGGCTGCAAGCGCACCGTGCTCACAGCTGCCCAGCACGAGCGGCGAGTCGTTGCGGGTCACGATGACGATGTTAGGGTGGTTGGCGTGCAGGATGGCGAGCGCAAACGAGCCGCTGAGTTGCGCAACCGTCGCACGCACGGCAGCGGCGAAGATGTTTGAGCCAGAAGCATCGTTATCCTTGCCCAAAGGGTGCCGTGAGGGGGCGGGAGTGGCGCTTGCTTGCAGCACGCGGTAGTTCTCCTCGACAAGATGCGCGACAACCTCAGAGTCGGTCTGCGACTTGAACGTGTGTCCCTGCGCGATGAGCGTGGTGCGCAGTTGCGCATAGTTCTCGATAATCCCATTGTGTGCCACGGCGATCCTGCCGTCGCAACTTGTGTGGGGATGTGCGTTCTCCTCGCTTGGCACACCGTGCGTCGCCCAGCGGGTGTGGCCGATGCCCGTGGTGGCGCTGGTGGCCGCAGGGTCTGCCTTCGTTGCCCGCTCGACAGCGGCCTTGAGCTCCGCGACCTTCCCCTTGCGCCTGATAACGGTGAGGGGGGCGTGTGTGCCCGCATCCTCCCCCGCGCCCGCGCCCGGCACCCCGGCCAGCGCAAGCCCGGCACTGTCATAGCCGCGATACTCAAGCCGCGTTAGGCCGTTGAGCAAAAACGCCCTGGCGGCAACCGTTCCCGTAAAACCAACTATGCCGCACATAAAACCTCCACTCTATGGTAGGGGATAAGGGCGATACGCCGCCCGCCATAGTCTTGTGTACCGATAAAAGTCTCTCGTATAGTTTACCGTATGCGTTGATAAATGCCTAAAGTTTAAAGCGGTTAACATTTGCCGACCATAGCCCTTAGAGCTCGTCTGCGATCCTCTGGGCGAGTTCTTGCGCGAGCTCCTCACTGGGGGCCTCTACCATCACACGCACCAGCGGCTCAGTGCCCGAGGGGCGCACGAGAACACGGCCGTTGTCCTGCAGGTGTATCTGCGCTGCATCAATAGCCGCATTGAGCGCTGCGGAGGCGAGCGCTGCGGTCTTGTCCGCGACTTTTACGTTGATGAGCACCTGCGGGTAGCGGGTCATGACCTGTGCGAGCCGGGCAAGCGGTTTGCCGCTGCGCTTCATCGCAGCCAACAGTTGCAGCGCAGACACCAGGCCGTCGCCAGTAGAGTTGTGGTCGAGGAAGATCGTGTGTCCCGACTGCTCTCCCCCCAGATTGTAGCCCCCCGCACGCATGGCCTCGAGGACGTTGCTGTCCCCTACCGACGTTTGAACAACATCGATCCCGTGCTCCTTCATCGCCCTAACAAACCCCAGGTTGCCCGCAACCGTGCTCACAACGGTCTGCTTTTTAAGAAGGCCGCGCGCCTGTAAGTCTACCGCGCAAACGGCCTCGATGAAGTCGCCGTCTCTCTCGTTGCCGGCGGCGTCGACGGCGATAAGGCGGTCGGCATCGCCGTCGTGCGCAAGGCCAACGGCGGCACCTGTGCGGGCAACGAGTTCCTTGAGGGGGCCAAGATGGGTTGAGCCGCAGTCTACGTTTATGTCGTCGCCGTTGTAGGTGGTGTTGATGGCGACAACCTCCGCACCCAGCGCGCGCAACGCCTGGGGGGTTGTCTCAAAGGAGGCACCATGCCCGCAATCGACCGCAACCTTGAGCCCTGTGAGGTCGATTCCCTGCTGGGTGACGGTAGCGGCCGCATAAGCGACGTAGCGGGCCGCAGCGTTGGGGATGGGGGTGCCTGTGTCATTCTCGTCGCTATGTTCCAAGAATGATAAGGGGGAGGCAGAATCCAAGATCGCTTGCAGGCGCTCTTCAAACGCATCCTCCAAGGCGGTCGTGAGCTTGAAGCCCTGCGCGTCGAAGAACTTGATGCCGTTGTACTCAGGCGGGTTGTGGGAGGCGCTTATCACCACGCCCCCGCTTGCCGCAAGCTCGCGAACGAGCAGCGCGACCGCAGGTGTGGGTATCACTCCCGCCAGCAGAGCCTCGCCGCCGGCGTGCGTGATACCGGCGGTCAATGCGCGCTCAAACGCGGCACCGCTCCTGCGGGTGTCGCGCCCAATGACCTGGATGGGGCCCAACACCTCAACGGCTATCTGCCCTAAGGCAAATGCCATGTCATAGGTAAGCTGCGTACCAGCAACCCCTCGTATACCGTCGGTGCCAAAGTAACGTGTCATGATGCCTTCCAAACAGGCAGAGCCTGTCAACGACGACAGGCCCTGTGTGGTTTAGACCGCGAGCTTATCCAAAAGTAAAGACTAGCGCTTCGAGAACTGCGGACGCTTGCGGGCCTTTTTGAGGCCGTACTTCTTGCGCTCCACCATACGGGGGTCGCGGGTGAGGTACCCGGCCTTCTTGAGCTCGGCGCGATAGTCGCCGGCCGCAAGCAGGGCGCGGGCGATGCCGTGGCGCACAGCACCGGCCTGGCCCGAGACGCCGCCGCCGTTGCTGGTGGCAATCACATCGAAGTGGTCGACCGTGTCGGTCACCTTGAAGGGGGTGAGTGCGTAGTTGAGCAGAGCCTCGCGGCCAAAATACTCCTTGCCCTCACGCCCGTTGACGGTCACTTTGCCCGACCCAGGGACGATGCGTACGCGCGCGATGGCATTCTTCCTGCGGCCGGTGCCGTAATAGACTGCTTGATTCTCTGCCATTGCTTAACCCTCCAGCTTTATCTCGCGGGGCTGCTGAGCCTGATGCGGATGATCGGGACCGGCGTAGACCTTGAGCTTCATGCCCATGGCGCGGCCTAACGTGTTCTTGGGCAACATACCCTTGACGGCATGTTCAATCACACGCTCGGGGTGACGCTCCATGGCGCGCTCGAAAGGCTCTTCTTTGAGCCCTCCGGGGTATCCGCTGTGCGAATAGTAGACCTTGTCTTTGGCTTTGGTGCCTGTTACCTTGATCTTGCTTGCGTTGATGATGACTACAAAGTCACCGGTGTCGACGTGCGGGGTGTACTGCGGCTTGTTCTTGCCCTTGAGGATCTGAGCGGCGTAAGAAGCCACACGGCCGAGCACTTGATCGGTAGCGTCGATCAGCACCCAGTCGCGCGTAACCTCGCCTGTCTTGGCGTAATAGGTTTTCACGAACTGCCTCCATGCATTAGATTGTAGTTTTCAAAGTTTTCACGGGGCTTCGAAAACGAACCTTTAAAGTATACGCAACCAACCGGGCATCGTCAACGAAAACTTATGAGGCGCTGCGCAAGGGCTTCTCAGCGTTACTGTTTATCCCTCCTCTATTCAACAATTATTGAGTAGGCATAGTGCCAGCCGCTTACCGCTTCGCACCTGCTCGTTAGCTGCCACTATGCGGTTTTATGCTATCGTTAGCTTTCGAGGCCGTCCGGCCTTTGGGGTGCTTGCCAGCCGTGCCTTAAGCGAGGCCATCGTCACATAGCTGTCGCGCCCCTTGCGAAAGCCTTCAAGCACGCCGTCACGCAGCATGTTTGACACACGGCCGCGTGACACGCCCAGGCGCTCGGCAGCCTCAGACGCGGAGACCGCATTGATGGTGTCAAGCGAGACAGGGACGGCAACGACCATCACCTTGCCGCCATGCACGGGCTCATGGCCGTATGATGGCTCAGGCAGCTCCTTACCGTTGACAAGTGCGTCCTCCACGATGCAGCGCAGGAGGTCGGCAGCCATATCCACAGCCTCGTCGAGGCTGGTGCCCTGTGTACCGGCCTTGTATCCTAGTCCAAGCGGATAGGCCAACGTATAACCCTCGCTCTCAAAGAACTCAAACTCGTATGCATACATCTCGTTATCCTCCTACTTCAGTCCAGCTTGCCTCAATATGTCTTTTGCCAACGGCTCGGGTATCTCGCGATGTCGTGGGACCTCCGTCGTACGGTCGCCGTTGACATATTTGTCATGGTTTGCGCCGCCCAAGTTCACAAACCCCGCTTTCGTCAACTCCCTTACGATGTCCCGACGCTTCGTCATACCGATCCCTTCATCGTTTGATGAATATATTGTAAATTATAGTTTCTAGTATTGCAATAACTGAATCGCCCCGGGTTGCGTAGAGAGTTACGCTTTTCCTTTCCGTCTCCTGTTGTAAAACAATAAGGGCCTTTACCTGCGTTTATAGGTAAAGGCCCTGGTAGTTTCTGGCGGAGAGGGGGGGATTTGAACCCCCGAGCCCGGGGATACCGGGCTAACGGTTTTCGAGACCGCCGCATTCAGCCGCTCTGCCACCTCTCCATTAGACACACACGTACTGCGGAGCATCGCTCACGCGTTTGGTGTTTAAATAAACATACTGGCGGAGAAGGAGGGATTCGAACCCTCGAGACGCTTTTAACGCCTACACGATTTCCAATCGTGCGCCCTCGACCAGACTAGGCGACTTCTCCGCTTGGCACACACGGGCAGTCGCCCGTTTTCGTGCTTTGGAAGTATACACCAAACCGTATCCTCCTGTCAGTTAGCTAGCGGTTGTTGCCCTTACTGATACAGAAAGCGCCTCAGGGGGGGGAGTGAGGCGCTTCCTTATATCGTCGAATCATAAGGGCTAGAGGGATAGCCTTATGTCGACCGCTAGTTGGGTAGGACTGGTGGTGCGGGGCGTAGGGGCGGGTGGTGTGCCCGCCCCTACGGGAGCGTTAGACTAGTATGCCTCAATCTGCGCTTCCTCGGATGCGTTCTTGTTGCCTGTGTTACGAAACACGAGGATGCTGGCTATGAAGGTCAGTACAAACAGGACACCGTGCAAAACCGTCCAGTCGTTGGAGAGGACCATCTTGTAGTCGAGCGTTGGCGAGGTGAAGGCGAAGAGCAACAGGCTGACGACAGCGAATGCGAGCGCGCCTATGAGCCAGAGCCTTTGCGAGTTAGCGTGCTTCTTCTCCTCTTCGGCCTGGTCTGCGGTCAACACCTGCTCGTTGCCCTTCTTGTCTTTACGAACCACCCTGATAATCATCGTGACGATGACAAGGGCGATGCCGATAAGCGAGAACAGCAGGTTGAGCAGTGACCACGTTTGCTGCGGCGTGATGGTCGTCAAAGGTACGTCGACATCGGGTAGCGTTACCGCAGGCTCCTCGGCAGAAGGCAGCACGAACTCACGAACAGTTTCGACTATCCTCTCAACAGCTCCCCCAGCCTGGTTGATGATGGTGGCGGGCGGGTTCGTTATGTTGACTA
>JAITNB010000067.1 GCA_031290695.1 Coriobacteriales bacterium
TAGCCATAACGGCCAAACACCTCGAGGGCTGTCTCTTTGATGCGGTTGAGTGCGTGTGCCTGCTGCGGGAGCAGGTCTGCCGTGCCACGGGGGGCCTGTAATGCCATAGGTGGTGACGCTTTCTACGGGTCGGTGGATAACCCGAGTATTCTATCACAGCGCACCAGATACCCGCAGGCCGGGGGGCAGGTGGGGCAGGTGATGCACGTGGGGCACGTAGCGCGTGTGGGGCAGGTTGGGCAGGTGGAGGGCAACGCTGAACATCTTGCTCACCGCGGTACCTTGCCAACCGCTCACGTAACCCCACCCCGAAAACAGCTATACTATCGCCATCAATGATAAGGGGGCGAAGATGTCAAACGAGCTTGAGCGGTCAATCAAAGAAAGCGGGTTTGAGAGTGTGGGGGCATTTGACGCACCTGCGCTCAAGGTCCTTCCCGAGGTCCGTGATATGTGCGCGGCCAACAAGTGCCATACCTATAACAAAAACTGGGCGTGCCCGCCCGCATGTGGCAGCCTGGAGCACTACGAAAACCTGTTCAAGGGCTATACGCGTGGCTATGTGTTTCAAACCATCGTACACATGGAGGACCCTTTTGACTACGCCGCCATAGCAAGCGCCTCAGAAGAGCACAAGAAACGCTTTCACAAGCTTGTGGAGAAAACCGAGGCCTCCAAAAGCAGCATCCTGCTCCTCGGTGCTGGCACCTGCACCCTCTGTGCAGCCTGTGCCTACCCTGATGCACCTTGTCGTTTTCCCAACAAAGTCTACCCTTCCATGGAGGCAGCGGGATTACTCGTGAGCGATGTTTGCAATCTGGCAGAAGTCCCCTACTACCACGGCAAGGGAACCGTAGCATTTGTGAGCTGTGCGCTGGAATAGCGGCGACGCTTGCGGCCTTAATGCCTACATCGATTTCCTGTTGCGTCTCTGCTCGAAAATATCGATAAGTTGTTCGCGGGAGTGTACGCCAACCTTATGGTAGATGTTGTTCATGTGGGTCTTGACCGTCGAAGACGAGATGACAAACTGGTCTTTTATGTGATTCACCGAGCGACCCCTTACCAAGAGTCCCAGTATCTCAATCTCACGCCGACTCAGATGGTAGTCACGACCCATTTTATCCAGACGCCGCTTCCATTCACCTGACTGAGTAGAACTACTGTTTTTGGAAACAGAGTCATAATAAATCCAACGCATTAACGACATCAGAGCAGCTATTACCGCGATAACGATAGCCGGCAGATAGGTAAATGACGCCTCCACCTCGCCAAATACTCCCCCTATATTCAGGTATAGCCCCAAGAAAAGCAACCACCCAAATATCGAAGCAGCCACGAAGATGCTCTCAAACCAACCAAAGTTCCGTTTTGGGTCAATCTGCATATCCTGCCCCATCTTCGACAAGACAGTTATGTCGACGGTAAAATAATAAATTGATGCCGCCACCATGAGTCCGCTAAAAATAACCCGTGTGAGAATAAAGGGATGTTGAATGATCAAAAATGATATGATGGCAATCAAATAGTAGCTCCATTGTGGCAGCCGAAGATAGCTCCGCACCGAGAATACCTTCAATGAGACCGCCAGTATTGCTGCCACAATCATTGCCTCTAATGCAAAGATAGATGCTGTCGGAAACCCAAAGGAGTCAGGAGCAACCCCCAGCAAAGTTAGCAACATCCCACTCGCTACACCGGTCGAGAAACCATACACACACAGACCGATGCTCTTTTCACGAATCCCCAAGATACTGCCAAAACTCAAAAGTGGAGCCGCAGAACTTGCTTTCTCGGTCTTATCGAATTTTTCAACCAACGTTAGACGCGCGTATTTATTCTCGTCAGATGAATTGCCGATATCACCATTGAGCCTCATTATGAAACTGTTAGAAATACAGGTTATAAAGGGCAGGGCAAAAAATGCAACACAGGAAACCGGAGCAACGAGACTGCTTACCAACAAGAATATCAACAAAGCACAAATCATGCCCACGGCTGGGATAATCATAGTGCTTTTTGTTGCCAGAATAATCAACTCACTGGCAAAGAATATGAAGAAACTGCCTGCTACCATGCCTGCAATCACGCAAAAGACGATAGCGAGCGCCCACCATGAGGCCATTGCGTCCAAATGGAGAAAATACAGGATGTGGAATGTGACGCTGATTAAGGCGCTGAACACTAACCAGATTTGTTTGGTGATGACCTTGTCGAGCAGAGCAGGTTTGACTGCGCTGATAATAAAACAGATTAACAGGCCTGCCATTACACTGAGGGAAAGGTATTGATCGATCATAGACTCACCAGCACCCCCAAGAGTGCCCTGATGACTGAACAATACCAACAAAACCCATGCTGCCATAGCTGCAAAAGAGAAGGTAAGGCAAATCTCATTCAGCGAGATACTAGATTTACCGAGTGCCTCTTTGTTTGGTTCTTCTGATGCTTTCATGTCAACTCTTACCTCGATAGTCGAACATCTCCTTACTCATCCGATCAACCTCGGCGTTAACGTAATCATGAACCCCTTCACAGGTGCTGCCAAAGCCAGCCCTGACCAGCGAAAGGATACCATAGAGTTTAGTATCTCGCCTCTGTTGAGGTTGCCAGGAACTCTTTGGCAATCCTGACCCCGTCCTGAGCGGTCTTAGCAACCACGTCGGCACCGGAGAACTTCAAGGTGTTCTCATCTACGGGACCACCACCAATCATCAACAGCCTACCTTTCCTCAGGTCAGCAGCCTCGATGGCGTCTACCGTGTCCTTGATGCCTTGGAACGTGGTGGTGAGCAAGCAGCTCATGCCAATAACCTTTGCATCGGTTTCCCTGATAGCCTCTACAAATTTCTCGGGCGCCACATCCACACCCAAGTCGACGACCTTGAAGCCGTTGGATCCCATGACACTGGAGACGATATTCTTGCCTATGTCGTGGACGTCGTTTTTTACCGTACCGAGTACAAACACACCTTCGCTCTCGAGATCTGATGCAGAGAGAGCATCACCCATAAGATCCTGAACATCCTTGAACAACTTACCGGACAACATCAGGTGGGGCAGAAAATATTGATTGTTGGCAAAGCGCTCGCCAACGATTCGTATGCCCTCCTGTAAATCTGCCAGGATGTCGACAGCGGGTATGCCATCGGCCAGACTCTGGTTGACACTATCAAAGACGACTTCATCTTCGATGTCGGCCATAGCATTGATAAGCTCTTGATTCATTGTGTGTTCCTCCTGTTTTCTCAGGGTTTCTATTCAATACAGGCAGCGACCATCGCGTCGATATTCTCAGGTTTCACATTCGTAGGAAGGCCACAGGCCGGAGCCATGATGAATCCGTCGCCAAAGTCATCAACCAGCTTCCTGGCTTCGGCATAAACTTGGTCAGGGGTCCCAACGGACATCATGGCAGCACCAAGGTTACCGGTGATACCCATGCGGTCACCCAGGATTTCGCGAACCTTATAGATGTCAGTCATGCCGTCAGTGTCAAACAGGCAGGTGCCTTTGGGAAACTCAGTAAAGTAGTCGAGAAAATTCGTCCAGTTGGCATCCATATGAAAGTACACATAGGCACCTAATTCGATGGCCAGATTTGCCTGTGCTCTAAAGTGTGGGAACAACAAGTCTGCAAACTGCTGTCTTGAGAGGAAGTTAGAGTTGCCGCGCACCCCTGGCTGTACAAAGATAACCTTCGGCTTGATAATCTCAGCTGCCGCACGGTATTTGCGCAAGCTGTCCTCAAGCAGCACGTCAAGAACCGCCTTCACCTTGTCGGGATGCTTCATCAGATCAGTGAAGAAACTGAGCATGCCACGCCCAGAGCATAGCGAGTCGAATGTCGAGTTGAACATCAGATGCGGGCAGCTGATGTATCCGTTATCGGCGCATAGCTTATTACCATATTCAATGGCCGCACCCCCTTTGTCAAAATCCTCTTGCGTGCAGCCGATACGCTCCATGTACTTTGAGAAGAACTCGTCCCAGCCCTGTTCGAGGATGGTGTCGTAGTCCTCAAACGTCATCAGGGCCACCTCATCGATCTGCCACATCTCATCGCGACCGAGCTCGACACCAGGGCGTTTTACTTTGGCCAGCCAGAATGAACCCATAGCGGGATTGGGAAACTGGCATAGCAGACCAACGGCATCAACGTACTTGAGCTGATTCAAGGCCTCCATACCCCTGTCGGCAACCCACTCGGGGCGTTCTACGCAATCAGCCGCCACCACCAACGAATCGGCATATTTGGCAAGCGCCAAACCGTTGGAAACCAGAATCGGCGTCCGATCATGCTTCTCTTGACGAATAGCGGCATAAAAGCGCTGCTCAGACTTTGTCAGCCTGTCTTGAATGTCTGTCATAGTATCTCTCCTTTAGACTGTTTGGCTTAACCTCTCTACCCAAATACGGCAGCCAGCCGTTGCCAACGCAGAGACCCTTGTTGCGGCCAAGTTATGGTATGAGATCAATAAGCAATTTTTTGGCTGCCTGACATTCCGCTTGGAATACCGTGTTGTGACGCTCTCGCGCCGCAGTTTCATCAAAGCGCCGTGCTGCATAACGAGAATAATCACCAAACTGCAAGGTGTTGCACGAGGTCCGAAACTCCGTATCGCCAAGCAAGTTGTCAAGCAGTCCCTTATAGCGTTCAAACAAATCAAAGAGGCCCATCGAATGTGCCATGTCCTCATCTACGCCCATCGTAAAGAACAGGACAACTTTGATGCGCCTGCCAAAGCGGCTTACCGTAGAGGAGCCTGGCTCATGGTCGTACGTGATGCAAGGGTACAGGAGCCGCTCGAAAAATGAACGGGCCTCCCCTGTTACCTCGAACCAGTAAATCGGCGAGCCTATCACCACTATGTCGCACGTGTGGATGCTTTCCAATACTGGTCTGAGATCATCGTCCATCGCGCACATCGTGACGGCATTATCCCGTAATTTGCAGGCATAGCAGCTGCTACACCCTTTAAAACTCAAATCGTAGAGGTCAAAGAAATCGACCTCTACGCCAAGCTCGCTGGCACCGTCGGCGGCGGCTTCCAACAGTTGACGGGTATTGCCCTTTTTTCGAGGGCCGCCATTAATGAACACTGCCTTTTTAAGCACATCGCACCTCTCCCCAATCGCCTGGCCTTGCTAGCGCACGACTATAAAGCTGCTAGTTGTTGGTTTTGGTGACACTCGGCATCACCTTGCGAACAACTGCATCAGGGCGCAACGGAAAGTCGCCAATGTTCAAGCTTTTGTCCAGATTGACCTCTGTAAACTCCTCCATAAAGGACGCCGCCTTAATGAGAATTTGATAGGTGCCAGGGTCGAGATGTTTAAACCAGAAGTCACCAAAGCCGTCCGTCGAGGTCTTTGCGATGAATCGGCCACGATTGTTGGAAAGGGTCACTTCTGCGCCTTGGATAATCTCATTGGATTCAGGATCCCAAACATCGCCGCTGATAAAGAGTTTGGGTCGATTGAGGTAGTAAACCTTGCCGCCATGTGCTTCGTCTGTTAGGCGTTTGGCTTGGGCAATCTCTGCGGCAAATTCTGATTCTTCTCCAAAACGGAGGGCA
Source organism: Coriobacteriales bacterium (assembly GCA_031290695.1). Next base: position 5,580 of record JAITNB010000067.1, read on the forward strand.
CCGGTCGCACAAAGGTCTACACAGTGCGGCAGCATCCCCTCGTCCACCAGATGTGCACAGCCAGTGCACTTTTGGGGCAGATCAAGCTCCTCGTTGTAGTAGATAGCACCGTAGGGGCAGCTGTCCACAAGGACCTTGTTGCCTTTGGCCACCTCTGGGTCGATGATAATCAGACCGTCCGCGCGGCGGCGCACAGCGTCGGGGGCAGCCTCTATGCAGGGAGCATTGTCACACTGGTTACACAGTGTTGGCCAATATTCAATGCGCACCTTTGGTACCTGCCCATGAGTGAACTCATTGAGCTTGCACCAAAAGTGTCCCGTGTCCGGCTGTGGTGCTGCAATGGGCGACCAGTCGTTGCCCACATGCTCATCTTTGCAGGCGAGCTGGCAGCCGTAACAGCCGTTGCATTTTGCGTTATCAAAAACAAATACTTTTGTCATTTTTGCCCCCTTACACGAGGTAGTTGTTGATGTCTACGCCTTCATCGGCCTGATAGGACTTAGCAAAAGCTTCTGGATACTGCTTGGCCAACTCAAAGATGTCTACTTTCTCGATATCAACCAAATAGCCACTTGTTACTTCGGAGGAGGTATTTTTGGATGCTGTTTTAGCCGGAGCAATAAGGTTGTTTGCGCCGCCACGATCAAGCTCACCAGGGATGATAGGGTCAAGACGTGCACCATGATCCTGGTAGAGAACACCCGACATGATACGCTCCGTTACATAGACACCACCCAATACACCGCCGCGCTCATTAAAGAGTTTGGCTATGTCGCCGTCTTTGAGCCCCAGACGCTCAGCATCGGCAGGATTTACCCAGATTGGCTCGTACTTGTAGCCGTCAGGACCAGTTACTTTGCAAGTAGGAATCTCGCGAAGCCAGGAGATGTCGTCCATGTTGGCATGAACGCGCCAACGCGGATGGTTGGATTCAATTAAGAAGGGATAGATCTTGCTGCGATCACACAATAGGCTCTCCTGATGACGCTCTCCGTAGGGGATGAACTTGGGATAGGGCGGCCGCTCATCATCGCCGGGAAAGCGTTGCTCGAGTGAGACAGAGTAGAACTCCAATTTGCCGGTAGGGCTTTCCAGCGGGTTAGCCTCTGGATCCTCGGCAAAAGGCTGAAAACCGCGCGGGTAGGTCTTCCACTTCTCGTCGGTTGGGATAGCCAGGTAACCATTTTCCACAAACTGCTCCCAAGAGGCATAATCCAAGCCCCCCGATGTGTCAAAGCCCAAGCGTATCCACTCATCCTCTGTCTTGCCCTCGTTGTACTCATCATACAGGCCAACCTTCTTGGCAACCTCACAAACTGCCTCATAATCGCTCTTGGCCTCGCCAATAGGTTTGATGGCCTGTTCCTCGATGAACAGCAGATTAAAGTAACCATTGCAGGTATCGTTAGAAATGTCATGCTGCTCGAACTTCGTGGAGATAGGGAGCACGAGGTCGGCAAACAGTGTGTCGTTCTCAAACCAGGGATGTTGCACAACGTAGCATTCGATGGAAGGGTGACGTATCGCCTCGATAAAGCGGTTACCGCCGTTCCAGCAGGTTGTCCAACAGGGACAGTCAGACCAAATCATGTGGATCTTCTCACCGGTTCGTTTGTTGGGGTACTGATACTCCTCAAACTGGTCGAGGCGCGGCCAACCAGCAATGCCCGTACCATGCCAGATAAGGGGGTTTTCGCGAGTCCAGTCACCAAGAATTGCATCGGGGATAAGGGTCTTGGGGATGTGTCGCCAACGGATGTCATAGACCGCTGGGGTGTTCCAGTCAAATCCACGATAGGCTGCTGCAACCATAGGATAAAGCTCAGAGCGAGGGTTAGGGCACTGCGAAGGCAGACCAAAAAGACCCCACTCGATGAACTTCATAACATTGCGCCCTGGCTTGCCAAGTCCTTGCATACCCATCAGCACGACTTCAAGACGCCCAGGCTCAGCCGAATAGCAGGACCGGATGTAAGAGCCACCGTTGACATGACCTATCGATACGCGTTCCTCATACCAACGTTTGGCGAGAGCCTTGATGATACGTGCGGGAACGCCGGTGATGGGTTCTGCCCACTCGGGCGTCTTGGGCACCCCGTCTTCGGCACCAAGAATGTAATATTCTTCCCAGTCGAGCCCAACAACGTGTGACTCGACATATTCCTTGTCATACCAGCCATTGGTTAGCCAAACATAGAGGATGGCACACTGTAATGCAGCGTCGGTGTTTGGCAGAATAGGTATCCAGCGGTCAGCATGCACGGCACCGGAGTAGTTCAAGTCGGGGCTGATAAATACCTGTTCCACACCAATCTCGGTGAGCCAGAAGCAGTAACGACTTGATATCTGACCTTCCCAGCCCCAGGGGGTGGTTTCAACATCGCATCCCCAATGAAGGAAGATGTTGGTGTTCTCGGCAATGTCCAGCATGAGGTTACCTATGTCACCTTGCCCAAGGTTGTCGCAGCCCCAGACGTGTTTGGAACCCCAGTACCAGCCCTCCCAACTGTCAGGGTTACGCGCCTGCATGGTAAATCCGCCCATGAGGGCCAAAAGACGCATCTGGCAGGAGTGCGAAGCATGGACGACCTTGGTTTCGCCATGGCCGTCGCCTTGAGCCAGCACTGACATGGGTCCGTACTCCTCTTGCACGCGATTGAGTTCTGACGCAATCAGGTCGGTAGCCTCATCCCAACTGATGCGTTCATACTTGGAGATGCCACGGTTCTGCGGATTGCGCTCACCGCAGGGATCCCAATCCACCCGTTTCATGGGGTAGGGCACTCGGTTGCGTGAATACGCACGTTTCTTGTACACATAGGCAAACGGTGGGATGTCAGTCTTGAACAATGACTTGAACTCCCCTCCCCGTGCCTCGATGGTCCATGGCTTTAGATACTCATGAGAATAGTTTTCGTCCATCTGCATTGGGCGGGTGCGGATGATGCGGCCGTCCTTCACATCAACGCGAGCGCTCAGAGCGCCCATCCCAAAACTCCCCAGGCCAAGTGCTTTTAGATATGACTCATCGTAGATTTTCATGTATACGTCCTCCTGTCTTTGCATGCTCCTTCACCCTGTCCAGGGTGACAAACTCAAACCTTGACCAGTGGAAAGTCCCCGATATTGAGACTCATATCCAACGATATGCCCGGCTTTATCACATCCTGGTAGCCTTTGGCGGCAATAGTCAGGTCATAGGTACCCGCTTCCAAACGTTTGAACCAGAAGTCGCCAAAGTTATCGCTACGGGTCTCGATGATTGATCCATCAGCAGTTGCGAGCGCAATCTTCGCGCCCTCAATGATCTCATCGGCTTGCTCATCCCAAACTTCACCACCGATAAACAGTTTGGGCATATTGAGGTAATAAACTCTGGCACCATAGCTTTTTTCAATATAATAATCAGCCTGTGCAATTTGATCGGTAAACTCAGATTCCTCGCCAAACCTCAGCGCACCAACAACACAAAGGTCGACGCAGTGTGGCAGCTTTCCCTCATCTATCAGATGGGCACAACCGGTGCACTTCTGGGCAACTTTTAGTTCTTCGTTCCAATAGATTGCTCCAAACGGACAGGCTTGCCGAAGAACCTCATCGCCGGCCTTCGATGGATCGAGTATCACCAAACCATCATCACGCCGATAAAACGCTTCCGGGTGGTTCTCGATGCAAGGCGCATTATCACAGTGGTTACACAGCGCTAACCTATATTCGACCTGCACCTTTGGTGTCGAACCATGCTCTATCTCGTTAATCTTGCACCAAAAGTGCCCTGTGTCTGGCTGCGGCAAAGCATAAGGCAGCCATTCATTGCCCACATGTTCATCTTTACAGGCTATCTGACAGTTATAGCACCCATTGCAAAGCGCCATATCAATTACAAAAATCTTCATCGCACATTCTCCCTTTTACAAACCGCCATTAAACAAGCCAGTTTTCTATCTTCACACCGGTCTCATCAAAGCTCCTGGCAAAGACATCTGGGTAATCTTGAGCCAACTTATCAACATCTACCTTTTCAATGTTCACCAAAAAGCCGCTTGTTACCTCACCAAGAGCATGCTTCGAGGTGGTCATCGTGGGAGCAATGAGATTATTTGCGCCACCGCGGTCAGACTCAGCTGCAACTATCGGATCAAGACGAGCACCATGATCTTGCAAGATCGACCCTTCGATGATGCGGCTGGTAACATAGGCACCGCCAAGAACCCAACCACGCTCATTGAACACTTTTACGATATCGCCAGTCTTGATTCCCAAACGTTCAGCGTCCGTTACATTGACCCAAACTGGCTCATAGCGATAGCCATCAGACCCAACAACCTTACAGGTGGGTATCTCTCGAAACCAGGTAATGTCGTCCAGCTGAGCGTGGCAGCGCCAATGGGGATGATTAGAGACGATCAGGAAGGGATATTCTTTGCTTTTTGGATGCAGGCGACTCTCTTGGTGCGACTCGCCGTATGGAACAAACTTCGGATAAGGCCCGCGCTCCACGTCGTCGGGGAATACTTCGGCCAGACGGGTTGAGTAGAAATGGATTTTTCCGGTGTCGGTCTCCATAGGGTGGTTCACGGGATTCTTGTAGAAATTCTCGAATCCACAGGAGTCTTTCTCCCAACCCTCTGCAGTGGGTATGACAAAGTATTCTTTGTCCACAAATTCATCGAAGTCGACCCAACGTGTTACGCCAGTACCGAGAAAACCCCTCATTATCCACTCGTCCGTACTCAGGCCCTTGGTGAACTTCTCGTAGATTTCGTCGCCAAAACGCTTCGCCACCGCGACAGCGATGTCGTAGTCACTCTTGGCCTCACCTACCGCATCGATACAGCGGCCTTCATAGAACACGAAGTTATAATCACCACCACAGGTGTCGGTGCCTATGTCGTCATTCTCGAATTTCGTCTGTACCGGCAAAAGCAAATCAGCAAAAATGCAGTCATTCTCAAACCAGATATGCTCGGTGACGATGGTCTCGATGTTAGGGCTGCGATAGGCATCTATGATGGCATTGCCACCATTCCAACAGGTCGTCCAACAGGGTGCATCGCTCCAAATCATGCGTATTGGTTGTGCTCCTTTTACGGGATACTGATAGGGTATGAACTGCCACTCTGGAGGATAACTGGCATCCGGAAAAGAGTGCCAGGTGAGAGGATTGTCTTCTGTCCAATTGCCAGAGAGAGCCTGGGGCATGAGCGTCTTTGGAATGAAAGAGGGTTTGATGCCCATCATCCAGCCTTGATAGGCATCGCCTGGATAAGGAATAAGTTCTGATCGTGGTCCCGGCATGGCAGATTGCAGGCCCATCATTTGCCATTCCAAGAACTTCATAACATTTCTGCCTGGCTTGCCTATTCCTTGCATGGCCAAGGCTAGAACCTCTAAGCGTGCTGGCTCATGAGAATACGCCGATCGAATATATGATCCACCGTTGCCATGACCGATTGAAGTACGTAACTTGGCCCAATTACGAGCCAGGGCCTTTATCTGTCGCGATGGCACACCGCAAATAGGCGCAGCCCACTCAGGCGTCTTGGGAATATTTTCTTCTCCACCTCGTACATACCAGAAAAACCATTCAGGATAGTCACAGTGAGTTTCAACATATTCCTTATCCCAAAGATCTTCTTCGAGCCACACGTAGACAATGGCCAAGTGTAAAGCTGAGTCGGTATTGGGATATACGGGAATCCACTTGTCTGCATGAGCGGCAGCTCCGTAGTTGAAATCTGGACAGATATAGACCTGTTGGATTCCTAGTTCGGTAAACCAATTGCAGAGGCGGCTGGCCTGTTGTCCGCCCCACGCCCAGGGTGTAGTGTCCACATCACAGCCCCAGAACAACATCATCTCGCAGTTATTTGCAGCGTCATACCAGAGATTGTATTGGTCGCCTTGACCCAGCGGGCTTTGACCCCACATATGTTTGGCACCCCAGTACCAGCCTTCCCAACTGTCGGGCTGACGAGCCTGATAGGTATAGCCCCCTAACAAATCTAACAAGTTGGTTTGACATCCATGTGCGGCATGGACAACCTTTGTCTCTCCGTGACCATCGATTTGACAAAGGATGGAATAGGGGCCGTAATCACGATGCACACGTTTAATCTCGTCAGCGAGGATATCCAATGCTTCATCCCAGCTTATGCGCGCAAATTTGCTCTTGCCGCGATTCTGGGGGTTGCGCTCGCCCTTGGGATCCCAGTCTATACGCTTCATTGGAAACGGTATGCGGTTGTTTGAATAGGCGCGCTTTTTATACGCGAGCGCAAAAGGCGGAATCAACGACTTCTCGGCAGCAGAGAATTCTGTGCCGCGAACTTTGTACGTCCATTTGCGCACAAACTCCGGTGAATAGTGCTTGTGATAATCAAAAGGCCGCGTGCGGATAATCTTGCCATCCTTAACATCGATTTCTGCGGTATTGGAGCCAACACCGCCACCGCAGAGTCCCAGGCCTTTGATAAACGTCAGTGCTTCGCCAGATGTGCGTTTCTCATCGACGATTTTCTTTTTGGCGATGAGTGAAGCGACGTCTGCCTCGACAGCCTCACTTACGGGCAACTGATCGAGCGCGAAATTCATACCAGCGAATATCGCACCCTCTTTTTCTTGATTATCGACTCTTGAAGCTTGCTCACTCGTTACGTCAATGGTCTCAGTCGATTTTTTCTCGGGCTTTTCTGTGTCTGGAGTCATGGATATCTCCTAATCTTCTTTCTTCTTCCAAGCTTTGTTGCCGATATTGATGACAGCCCAGATCACTGCGCAGAGAACAAATCCCACTGCGCCTACCGCAACGATACCTCGCAGGTTGTCTACCCCCATGATGGCCTGAAGGATACCGAGCCAGTAAGAAGAGAGAAAATTACCGAGGTTTGTGCCCACCATAGTGAGTGAAGCCACCCAAGCCATAGCAGCTGGTGTGGTGATCTGGGCCAGTTCGAACTGAGTCATGACCATAATGCCGATGGCCAGGCCGAGAATGAACATGCCAACACCAAACATGACGACGCTCTGGCCAAACGCTATCAAAAGGATGCCTATGGCACCAACAATCCAAAAGACTGACGCCGTGAACTTACCAAATATTTTGACAAAACGATCGACAAATCCGGCAATTAAAAAGCTGGCACCGGAGAAGAACATGAAGATGATGCCAACCAAACCGGGGTTGTCTCCACCGGGAACACCACCCATAATGACAGGCATGGTCATCAAAGGGAGAGACTGGAATAGTTGATAGCACATAAAAAGTGCCAAGAACGCCCAACAAAGAGCCGGCAACTTGACGCGCTTGGCATTGCCGCCTTCGGAAGCTGCCTCCGGATTGCGAGCGATAACCTCATCGAGAGTTGGCGGCTCTGTCATGCAGACAAGCATAAGCACCAGCGCCACAAAGACCATGATATAAGCGAGGAACGTAAAGTCCCAACTAATCGCAGCAAGAAAGCCACCGAGAAGGGTCAAAACCACACCGCCGCCGCTACCGATTGCTTGCGCACGTCCAAGATAGGTTGCCCGAGCATCCTTGCTCTGCACAAAACGCAAGACAACTGCAGAGCCCAAAGGAAACAACAAGCCGTTACCAAAGCCAGACAAAGCGCGCCAAACCAACACAACCTCAATACTGGGATGTACCCAAGTCGAGATGACGCCAAAACCACCATAGATAATCATGGCAATAACAGCAATGGTTCTATATTTGATTTTCTTACCAACGATTGCGCCTGCCAACAACGCGCCGACAATAACGGTCAACGACGGCAAGGTCTGGAGCATGGTGACGATAAAGAGCGGAGTATCGGGATAGGCAGCCTGCAAAGCTCCCATTGCAGGTGACACTGCCGCTGCGCCAAACATCGAGAAGCCGAGCATGTAGATACCAAACTGTAGTTTTAGTGACAGCTTCTCAGTCGATCCATTTGCCATGATAATCCTCCTTCTTGGGTGTTGCACTGCTGAACTGAACATACCAGGTGCTGCACTTTTGCTGTCCGTCCCCTCCTTTCAACAGGTAACGTAAGCATCATCGGGGATGCCGCTTAATACGTGTCGCTTGAAATCCCTGATAGTACCTCGACCAAAACGTATGATTCGCCTTTAACCACCTCAACCAACATCACTGCTGCAGTTTTTGGAATTAGGTAAGACACCTGCTCTGGGCCTGCGGATGGTTAAGATCAGAGCCGCTGTCACTGTTGTCGCGAAAAAGATGCCTGCTGTAAACCAGAACAGAGCACGGTCATCGGTAAAACCAAGCGCGCCCACCAACATCATGTAATAGGGCGTAAATACCTGACCTCCCAACTGGAAGATACACATCATGGTCATCCCTAAGGTTTTGCGGGTATTGGGAGCCACATTTGACATAGTGGCAAACAGATAGGGATTGATAGTCCCCATACACAAGCCCATACAAATGGTGGAGGCATAGACCATGCTCATGTTCTCAGCCAATGCAATGAGTACAAAGCACAGCATCGCAAAAAACAGAGAAACCACCACCGCATAACGCCGCGAGAGCTTGAGATAGGTGGTAAAAAAGAGCGAGATCACAAAAGCGGCGAGAGTATTAACAGAACTGGCAAAACCAGAACTTGCTGGTGAGCCAATGCCGTTTGTCTCCACAAATATCGAAAGCTTGAATATCACCGTCATCATCACACACATAAAAACAAGCATGCATACGCCCACCAACCACATCCGCCAATTTACCTGCTCTTTGATGATAGCAAAGCCCTTATGCTCGGCCTCCTCCCTGGCATCCTGCCGCTCAGGTTTGAAGTTGGGCAGACAGAAGACTTGCAGGATGATAACTGGCACGAAAATAAGATAGAGTAGAAACGAGGCACGCCAGTTGACCTCTGCAATCAGCCCCGAACCAATGCCAAGCACGAATGAAAGGATGCCGCCACAACCATTCATCCATCCGAGCATCTGGTTTTTCTCATGCTCACAGAACAGGTAGGCTATCGCCGAAGGTACCAGCGGAAATGAGAGCCCGGCACCAATGCCAAGCAACCCTCGCGTAGCGATAAGGACGTAGATGTTGGGTACCACAGTGGCAGCCAAGCCAGCCACCGTGAAGATAACGGTGCCGATAATGATGATATGCTTTTTATCAAAATACTGTGCCAGTTTGCTGGAGGCAAGCATTGCGGGAATCATCATCAGAGCGGTAACCGACATGACTTGATCAACAAGCCAGTTGTTTGCATCGGGAAAAGCGATGGATATACTTGAAAGAAGTGAGATGACCAGCGCAGCCTGAACCATCCCATCGTCGCCACTCATCAACAGAGAGAACTTGGCGGCCCCTTTAGAATTGCGCCCACCACCCCACTGTGAATTATCAAGCCTGCGAGCGTATTGCATAGAGTCTCCTCAAGTCCTATCCCTCGTTTTAAGCAAGGGTGAAAAGGCTGATATCCTTTTGTAACAGGAAGCCTGGCTCATTGCATTAATATAGAGCCCGTCTTGAGGTAGCCGATTCAAACAAAAGGTATTAAACATCTCAAACATGGTCAAGCGAAACGGTCGATTCGATATATTCGAGCTATAGTACCAAGATAAGATACAATCGTTTCTGAGACCCTGATTACAACTATCAATTCTGTTGTACGTGTTGTGCAGACCGTTGCGACGCAACAAATTCCCCAATCTCTAGGGGAAGTTGCTCTACAGAACCTGTGCGGCCTCCACTACGTGCTTGACGAGGACGCTGGTGGTGACGGTTCCTACGCCGCCGGGGACGGGAGTTAGGGCGGCTACCACGTCTTTGGCTGCGGCAAAGTCCACGTCGCCCACAAGGGTGCCGTCGTCGAGGACGTTGATGCCCACGTCGATGACGGTCTGGCCGGGGGCGAGGCAGGTTGCGTCGAGCATTGCGGGACGGCCTACGCAAGCGATGATGACATCGGCCGTGCGGCAGAGCGCGGGCAGGTCGAGCGAGCGCGAGTGGCAGACCATCACCGTCGCGTTGCGCTCAAGGAGCATCATCGCGGCGGGCTTGCCCACCACAAGGCTGCGGCCAACCACAACCGCCCGTTTGCCCTGCAAGTCAACACCGTAGTAATCGAGCACCTCCATGCATGCCTGGGGCGTACAGGGGGCAAAACCGTTGCCGTCGTTGGTGAATACCCCCGCCACCGAGGCGTCGGTGATGCCGTCTATGTCCTTGCGGGGGTCGAGCACGTTGCGTACCATGTCGTCGTCGATGTGGGCGGGCAGCGGGCGCAGTAGCAGCACGCCGTGTACCGTGGCGTCGCGGTTGAGGCCCTCGATGGCTGCGACGAGGCCGTCTTGCGTGCAGTCACCGGGCAAGGTCACCTGACGCGCCGCGACCCCCACCTTCTCGCAGCGCTTCATCGCACCGCGCTCATAGGCAATCTCGTCTTCGCGCTCCCCCACCCGCACGATGGCGAGCGTGGGGGTGATGCCCCGGGCCTTGAGCGCGTCAACCGCGTTGGCAGTCGCCTCGTTCATCACCTCGACAACTGCCGCTCCCTTGAGTAGCTGTGCCATGCCCTCTCCTTACTCGAATCGCGCGGCAACCTCCGCAAAGATCGCATCCGCTTTGGCGGTATAGGCAGATAAAAGCGTGTTCGCCTGGCTGTTGGCCTGCTCCGCGTAGGCGCGGTCTGCCATTGACGCGGTGTTGATGAACACGTTGAGGCTCGCGCCCTGCAATGCCGCCTTGCAGAAGATGACGCCCACGCCCACATCGCTTATCGCGATGGCCGTGCCTTTGGCGGCAAACTCCCCGTGAAGCTCGATGGCCTCGCAACAGGCCTCCATGATGGCAAGCGGCACGGTGCAGCACGCGCGCAGGCACTTCTCCATGACCGCGGCCTTGTGTGCGCGCTGCTCGTTGGTGTCTTTGGGCAGGCCATAGGCACGGGACAGCGGCTCGAACACGCGGGCATCCTCGGCCACAAGCTCGATGAGCCGGCCTTGCAGGGCATCGGCGCGTGCCTTAAGCGCGATGATGTCGTCTTGCACGCTGGCATAGTAGGGCTTGCCCACCGTGAGGCTGCCCACCATGTTGCCGAGCGCGGTGCCAATGGCGCCCACGAGGGCAGCGGCCCCTCCCCCGCCGGGTACCGGGTCCTTCGAGGCGAGCAGGGTGATAAAGCCTTCACAAGACGTGCTTGTTAACGTCATCGCTGCTCCTAGAACAATCCGGTGATGCGGCCGGTGGGGTCTACGTCTATGCGCTCGGCGGCGGGAGCCTTGGGGAGGCCGGGCATGGTCATGATGTCGCCGGTGAGGGCGACGATGAAGCCGGCGCCCGCCGAGACCTTGAGGTTGCGCACCGTGACCTTGAAGCCTGTAGGCGCGCCGAGGAGGGCGGGGTTGTCGGAGAAGGAGTACTGGGTCTTGGCCATGCAGATGGGATAGCTGCCAAAGCCCAGGCTGGTGAGGAGCTGCGCCTGGGCCTGGGCCGCAGGGGTGAGCTCGACGGCACTGGCGTGATAGACCTTGGTCGCGATGGCCTCGATCTTGTCTGCAATACTGAGGTCCTCGGCATAGCTGTAGGCGAAGTCGTTGCGCTGCTCGGCGAGGCGGATGACCTCCTGGGCGAGCACGGTGCCTCCTGCGCCGCCTTTGGCCCAGACCTCGGAGAGGGCGACGTTGACGCCGAGCTTGCGACATTCGTCCTCGACGAGGGCAAGCTCGGCGGGAGTGTCGGTGGGAAAGGCGTTTATGGCGACCACGGCGGGGAGCTTGAAGACCTGCGTGATGTTGGCGACATGCTGCAGGAGGTTGGGGAGACCGGCTTTGAGGGCGGCGAGATCCTCCTGGGCAAGGGCCTCCTTTGCCACACCGCCGTGGTTCTTGAGGGCGCGCACGGTCGCGACGATGACAACGGCCGCGGGGGCAAGGCCGGCAAGGCGGCACTTGATGTCGAGGAACTTCTCGGCACCGAGGTCGGCGCCAAAGCCCGCCTCGGTGATGGTGTAGTCGCCCAGCCTGAGGGCGAGCTTGGTGGCCATGACGGAGTTGCAGCCGTGCGCGATGTTGGCAAAGGGGCCACCGTGTACGAATGCGGGGGTGCCTTCGAGGGTCTGCACGAGGTTGGGCTTGAGGGCATCCTTGAGCAGCGCCGCCATAGCGCCCTGGGCCTTGAGGTGGGCAGCGGTGACGGGGGCGCCTGAGCGGTTGTAGGCCACGATGATACGGGCGAGGCGCTCCTTGAGGTTGGTGATGGAGCTTGAGAGGCAGAGCACCGCCATGATCTCGCTTGCGACGGTTATGTCGAAGCCGTCCTCACGAGGCACGCCGTTTGTCTTGCCGCCCAGGCCGCCAACGATGTTTCGCAGCTGGCGGTCGTTCATGTCGACCGCGCGCCGCCACGTGATGTTGCGGGTGTCGATGTCAAGCTCGTTGCCCTGGTGGATGTGGTTATCGAGCATGGCGGCGAGCAGGTTGTTGGCCGCACCGATAGCATGGAAGTCGCCGGTGAAGTGCAGGTTGATGTCCTCCATCGGCACCACCTGGGCATAGCCGCCACCGGCAGCGCCGCCCTTGACGCCAAAGACCGGGCCGAGCGAGGGCTCGCGGAGCGCAACGACGACGTTCTTATCCAGCTTGGCAAGGCCGTCGGCCAGGCCAACGGTCGTGGTGGTCTTGCCCTCCCCTGCCGGTGTGGGGGTGATGGCGGTGACGAGGATAAGCTTGCCGTCTGGCCGGTCGATGGTATCGAGGATGTTGTAGTCGACCTTGGCCTTGTAGCTGCCGTAGAGCTCAAGGTAGGCGGGGTCGATGCCGGCTTTTGCAGCGATGGCGGTGATGGGTTGCGGCGTGGCGGCCTGGGCGATTTCGATGTCAGAGGGCATTCGTATTCCTTTCTGGATAAACAGGTGTGCAGTCTTGCTGTGCATAGGCAGCATACTACTATTACTTGGTGCCAAACGCGCCTTCGCGGTAGGCGGTAAGGTAGTCCATGCAATACTCGTCGTTGCCCAGCAGGGCGTTGGTCGCGTACAAGGTCGCCTGCATGTGGGGCGACAGGGGATCCATGATGGCGCTGTCCATGCCCGCTGCCATTGCCAGCGCGAGGAACTGCATGTTGATGGCCCTGCGATAGGGCATACCAAACGAGATATTGCTCAGCCCCGACGTAAAGTGTACCATGGGGAACTCGGCCTTGATGAGACGGATGGCCTCGTTAAAGCTGATGAGCGAGTCCCCCTGTGTGGCAAGCGTTGTCACCAGCGGGTCGATGAAGATGCGGCTGGCGTCGATGCCCCACTCGGCAGCCTGCTCGATGAGCTTCTTTGCCAGCTGGTACTTGATGGCAGGGCTGGTGGGGATACCGTTGTTGTCGCAGGTGAGCGCAATGACCTGCCACTCGGTGTTCGCGATGGCAGGCAGGACGGCCTCGCACTTGCCCTCCTCAAGCGAGACCGAGTTGAGGATGCCCGGCTTCTTGGCCAGCTCCATCATCTCAAGCAGCACCTGGGGGTCGGAGCTGTCAAGGCACAGTGGGGTGTCAACGGTCGCCTGGGCGATGTCGATGAGCCAACGCATGGTCTCGCGCTCGAGCTCGGGGGCGACGCCGGCACAGATGTCGAGGTAGTGGGCCCCGCCATCGGCCTGACCCTGCGCAATGTGCCTGATGTAGTCCTCGTCCTTTGTCTGGATGGCCTCCAGGGTCCTGGGGATAAACCCGTTGATCTTCTCGCCGATGATGATCATTGATGCTCCTTCCTTTTTGGGGCCTGGACGTTGGGAGTTGTTGCCGTGTGGCTTGATTCTGGGGGCAGGGGTTGACGGTGGGCGGCGTTGTCGCGGGCGTGGGTGTAGTTGCTCCAGCCCGAGGTCTCGAAGAAGTCCCAGTTGTTGGGCGGGGTGATAAAGGAATCGAGCTTGTACAGCTCGTCGTGTTTCTTGAGGCGGTGGTAGGCCTTGAAGTAGATGCAGTAGCGCTCGCCGGGATACACCTCGCACCAGCCGTTTGCGCTGCCGCCGCAGGGGCCGTTGCGCTGGCACTTGGGGCACGAGCTCATGGGGCAGGAGTAGATGGCCGCCTCAAGGCCGCAGTCGCCGCAGTCCATGCAGCCGTAGAGGAGCACCTTGCCCGTATGCTCGATCCCGTAATGGCGGTGCAGCCCCTTCTTGCGCTCGCGCCAGCTCATGAGCCCCTTGAGGATGTGATAGCCGCGTTTGCCCTGCGTGAGCAGCCAATAGTGGGCGAAGCGCGAGAGCCCGTAGGTCTTCTGGATGGCACGGTCGCGTCGCACCTCGTCACGCGGTGTCAACTCTGGGGCATTGAGGCCGGAGGGGAAGGAAACGGGGGGTGCGGCCCGATAGTAGTACCAGCCGTCCTCTTGGCCGTAGCAGAGCTCACGGGCCCAGTCCTGCCATTGGCCCTGTATCTCGTTGGCAGTGTCGAGTATCGTGGTAAGCGTCTCGGCCGTGAGGCCCAGCCCCCCTATGTGTACGCCCGCGTATCCCAGGCCGCGCGCGATGGCCACCATCTTCGCGGCGCGCAGATACCGGGCGGCCTTGCCCTTATCCGCAGCTTTTGCTTCTTCTTCGAGGACGGCGAGGAGCGCGTCGCTCATAACGCAGCCGGGGATGCCACCGCGTTTCATGAGGCGCGCGGCCCCGGCGGTAACCAAGTAGATGTTCGCGATGACCGGCACATCGAGTGCGTGGTCGCGCATATACCAGACAAGCTCCTCCATCTTGCGGGCGTCATAGCCCAGCTGCGAAATGACAAAGCGTGCACCTGCGGCGACCTTCTTGCGGAGCTTGAGGTATTGGGTGAGAGTCTCGGCCTCGGTGTATTTAAAGGGGCTTACCACGGCACCGGGAAAGAAGTGGGCGGGCTGCTCTTTGGCCTCGGTGCGAGGGGTCTGGAAGGCAAGGCCGGTGTTCATGTCGCCCACCATCTGGAGCAGCTGCACGGGGTCGAGGTCGAAGACGGGGCGGGGGCGGCCGTGCCAACCCTGCACGGGATAGTCGCCGGTCATCGCGAGGACGTTGTGGATGCCGTGGCGTTCCATCGCGTAGAGCTGGCTTTGGAGCTGGTTGCGGTTGCGGTCCTTGCAGGTTATATGCACGAGGGGGGTAATGCCCTTGTCCGCGAGGTCCTGGGCAAAAGCGTCGGCGAGGAGTGCGGGGTTGCCGCCGGGGTTGTCGGTGACCGAGATGGCGTGTACGCGGCCGGTCTCCCAGATGCGCAGGCCCTCCTCGAACTCCCCAACCTGGCTGGGCTCGGCGGCACCGTGGCCGGGAATCAGCTCGACAGTGACGACAAACTCGCCGCGCTCGAGTGCATCTTTTAGGCGATTGGGCATCGGCGGTCTATGCGAGGAGTTCCACGGCTTTTTCGGCGGCAGAGGCGGCATCGGGGGCGTAGCCGTGGGCACCTATCTGGTTGGCGAACTCCTGGGTAACGGGGGCACCGCCTACGAGGACCTTGACCTGGCTGGTAAGACCGGCATCTACGACGGCCTTAACGGCGGCTTCGAGTGCGGGGAGCGTCGTTGTAAGCAGGGCGGAGAAGCACACAAGCTGGAGGTCGTCATGGGACTTGATGTACTCGATAAAGGCCTCCGAGGTGACGTCGACACCAAGATCGGTGACCTCGATGCCCTTGCCCTCAACCATCATGCGCACGAGGTTCTTGCCAATGTCGTGCATGTCACCCTTGACGGTGCCAATAAGCGCCTTGCCGCGAGAGGCGGTGCCTTCTTTAGCAAGCAGGGGTTTGAGTAGCGCCGTGCCCGCATTCATCGCCCGGGCTGCGATGAGCACCTCGGGTACAAATATCTCGTTGTTCTTGAACTTTGGCCCTATGATGTCCATGGCCGCCATGAGGCCGTTGCTGAGGATGTCCTGAGCGGGCAGGCCCTCGCTGATGGCCTGTTGCACGAGCTTCTCCACATCGTTTTTTTTGCCTGTCTGCACAGAGGTTGATATGTCGTCGTAGATGGTCATCTGGGGGTTCCTCCTCTTACTCGTATTTTAGTATATGCCGTACTCCTTCACGGTGCGGTAGAGAGCCTCGATGTTCTTACGCTTGCCAAAGTAGAGACCGCCGTCGAACGCAAACATATAGCCACCACCGGGGGCGCAGATGTCGAGTTGGCGTTTGGCCTCGTCGATGACCTGTTGCTCGGTGCCGTTCTCAAGCAGGAAAGCCGGGAAGTTGCCGGTGATGCAGGCCACATCGCCAAGCTCCTTCTTGGCGCGAGCCATGTCTACGTGCTCAAAGTGAACCAGGGTCTTGCCCTTGGGCAGGCGCTTGAGAAACTCGAAGCGTGTGTTGTAGTTGCCCTCGGTGAACAGATACGGGATCATGCCCCGCTCGATGATGGCATCGACAATCTGCATGAAGGGCTCCCAATAGAACTTCTCGTAGTGCTCGTCGCTTAAGAAGCCGTCCATGCCCTTGTGCATCCAGACCATACCGATGTTGCCGGGGCGCGCCCACTGGTTGTCTCGTATGGCTTTGACACCTATCTCAGTTTGCTGCAGTACAAACTCGTAGACCTCCTCGGGGTGGTCGTAGAGGTCAAGTGACGTGTTCATCGTGCCACGCAGGTAGTCGCTGTAGTAGTCAAAGGGCACCATCGCGAAGAGGTCGTACGGGACGGGATAGCCCCTGTTCTCAACCTCACCCTTAAAAGCCGCGACATCGCCCCAGTACGCGCCCCACATACCGGCCAGCTCGCCAAGCTCGCTCACCATCTGTTGGACCTCGGGGTTGGCAAAGGCGAAGGCAAAGGCGTTAAGCTCGGGCTTCATCACAAAAGGTGCATCGAAGTCAAAGTACCGCATGGGCTCAAGCAGCCCCCAGGCACGTGGCAACATCTTCTTAAGGCCAAACGAGCCCCGGCTCTTGAGCAGCTCGGCAAACTCGCCGTCCTCGAGCAGTGGGTACTCAATAAACTGGTGAACCGAGTTCTTGGGGATCTCGTTGCCGGGCATGCCGGCCCACTTCCACATCTTGCACTGCCCCTTCTCAAGCATCGGCCCCTGCCCCTCAAGCACGGCGCTGATGCCGTGGCCAACATCGGGCTCAAACTCGGTGAGGAAACTGCGGATGCCGTCCTTGGCCTTCTCGATGTCATAGAGAACCTCGGCCATCGTGTACCCCCGGTCAAAGTACGCGAACATGTTCTCCATCGGGTCAAGAAACGGCACTCGGTCGGGTTCTTTGAGGGCAACGGCATCGTGCAGACGCCCCAGCCGCTCATCGTACTTATCCTGGTTTGGATTGACGTGCGGTTCCCATGCCATGGCCGCTCCTTATGCTCTCTAACAGGTGGTGAGGACAAGAGCGGGACGGCCACTGCTGGATGCTGCCCGAACTTATCCACAACGGGGACCTTGTTTATGATACAGGAAAACAGCCCCCCTTGCCTTGTGTTGGCAGGGACAGTATAGGAGCTTTGGCATAGGCGTTGTAATACCTTTGCTGGTATGAATCCCCTGAGTGGCGCTGCTGTTTAAAAAATCATAGTTCACACATTTTTAGGGGACTTGAAATGTGTGGCGCGGATAAGGCCCCATACGCAGCCGAGAATGGTCAGCGCGACAAAGACGCATAGCACGGTCACGAAGGGTGCGAAGATTCCCGAGAAGAGGAGCATTGCGGTACCCATGACTGCTGATCCGGCACCTACCGCCGTGAATTGGGCGCCTATGCAGCCCAGTTGTTCCATACTGCTCATCATGCCTGCAGGGGTGAGCAGCCCGCCAACAAGCATGCCCAAGATGAGGACCTTTGGCGCGGATAGCCCCGTAAAGGCCGCAAAGGCCTGGAAGAGCGTGCAGATTGTGCCGCCTATCAAAAAAGAGCCAAATAGCTGCCCTACACTCAAGGGCACACCCGGAGAAAACACCGCTGTTGCGCTAACCGCATCCTGAGGAGGGGTCACACCAACAAACAGGTACGTATTGGCAAAAACAGCAATGGCCGCAAGGATAACAGCCCCCAGGCTTCCTACGCCAATAATCTGCGCGACCAGGACGGCCCCCGCCTTGACGGCCTTGCCAAAGCTGCCTGAGTCCACCTTGGCGCCTTCTACCGTATGGGACACGGCGACGCAAAAGCCGCTAAAGGGCAGCATGGCCCCAAAGCCTCCCCACTCCTCCAGCTTGTCGTATATCCCTGGCAAGTAGAGGACGCCACCTACTACACCCATGCTTGCCAGAGTGAGCGGGGCAGCCAGGGTGCTCAAGAACCCGCTTTCCCCCGACACAATGACTGCACACCACAGTGCATAGATAAGCTGTCCGATAAAAGCCAGGGCCCCACCAACAACAAAAGCACCGACTAATTGCTTGAAGAGCTTCATGATGCCTTCCATTCACTCGGGTCTTGCCGGGAATGACAGGGGTTATCGAGGAACCCTATGAGCGGGCGATGGTAACCTCTGCGGTCTCAACGAGCCAGCGGTTGGTTTTGTTGCGCAGGGCATTCTCGCGGATAAAATACATCTTTCCCGTTTTCTCATACTGCTCACGTACCTCGCTCGCATGGCCGGGAGCCATAAGCTCATAGACCGCTTCAAGGTCGGCATCCTCCACTACAAAGCCCTTGTGACGGGCCAGTGCGTCAAGGCTCAGGCCCTGCGTCATGACCTCCCGGGCCTGCATCATCATCTGCATCTGAAACGATTTCTCGTCTTCACCTTGCTGTTCGATGTACTGCTTCAAGGTCGACCCGTTCTTCTGCAACCCTGCCTCGAGGTCGTTCATCATGTCACGGTACGTGTACATAAAGAGCTCGTCAGGTATAGCACCCTCAAAACGCTTGGCAAGCTCTGTGACTGCCAGGAGGCTCTTTATATTGCCCAGCTCACGCTTCTTGCGCGCCTCGCCCTCCTCACGCAAAAGCTGCCTAAAGCGCTCAAGCGTACCTATGTTTGAAGCCTTCTCGGCAATCCACGCGTCCGTAATCTTTGGAACAGCCTTCTCAAAGCGCTGCTCGCCGTTGGCGTCTTTGGCATCCGCGCCTTCAACAGGCTCGTACTCCGCAAAACTCTCTGCCATCGAGGCCAACTGCTCATCTATCTCGGCCTCTGTTATCTCTGTGCTAGGGACCGTAATCGTTACCGGGCCATATGAGCTGAGCTCATAATGAGGCTTTGGCGTGACCTCCACCTTGAACGCGAGCGGCTTGCCGCGTGCACACTCATCGCCGAGCGGGTAAACCTTTGGCTCCATGAGTATGTCGAGCCTCTCACTGCTCACGGCGAAGGGTGCCAGTGAGGCCATTACCTGATTGGCGGCAAAGCTCTCGAAGAAGGCATCGTCGACCACACCTCGCACGGCCTTCTCAAGATCATCGACGTGAAAGGGGTCGATGCCGCTTTGCAAGGCAATCTGTGTAACGGCCGCATCATAGAATCCGTCGACTTCTTCAATTGTCGCATCCACAACAAGCGCAATATCGCCGTTTTCGAGTTCCTTCTTCTTTATCTTCACTTCGCATCGCCGCCTTTTCGCGCTTCTGTAAGCTCTGCCTCCAACTGAGCCGCAGCCAGCCTGTCGTAGCCCTTGTTGCGAAAGTAGAGGCAGAAGTCTGTAGTAACCATAATCATATTGATTGCGTAGAATACCAGGACATAATTTATGTTATCCACTACGATATGAGTGCCTATACCAAAAGCATATCCAAGCCAGATAAACACCGAGAACGTCACGCTTTTGCCTTTTGCGGTTTTTGAACGCAGTGATTTGAGTACCGTCATTGGCCAGGCGATACCAAAACTCACGATCATAAACGCCTCAAAAAGCGTTCCCAGGGTTTCTGGTGCCATACGGTCCATCTCCTGCCTGAGCTGCGAAAAGGCACTGGTTCAATCTAAATTGATATTTTAATAGACAATATCTGATCACTGCCGCCTATCCCCAGTCTCTCTTGAGAAACGGCTCGTCGCCAACAGGCAGCCGCGAGCGACGAAGCTCCTCACCGGCAAACTGACGGCGGTCATCCGAATATACGACGAGAAAACGTAGGATAACCCCACCAACAATCACCAGCAACGAAGCGAGATAGAGCCCTGACGACCCGCCAAACAACAGGAGCGCTACGGGCAACAGAAGCCCAGCCAGAACCAGACCGCCCCAAAACGCCAGGGCATACTGTCCACTGAGCCAACGTTTTGCAGCAATACGCGCCACTCCATCTGACGAGGTGTACATCATCAATACATACACCATCACGACAAACAGGGTACCCACAACAGTGGCCATCATGAGGATATACAGCACGCCGAGCGAAACCGCCACGCCGGCGGCAGCCACCGCCGCACCAAGCACACTGCCTGACCAGGGAAGGAACAGGCCGATAACCAGTGCATCGGCACCACTGCCCGTGAGAATGGCCGACACCACAAACAGCACTGGTAAAACCGGTGAGTTCCAAAACGAGCGCGCCTTCATACTGGAGAGCTCGACACCCGTATAGATCATAACGCCGCACGAGAGCAAAAGTGCAACGAGGGCGCATACCGAGGCCCCTACTGACTGGGGCTCCAAAAACGTCGTGCTCCAGGGAAGCCAGCCACAATGGAAGCTAAAGTAGACAACGTCAATAACAACCAATAAGATAACCATCCACGCGCCAAAGGTGAGCACCGCCCTCTGCTTTGAGAATACGCGCCAGAACGCAAAGGGCCTGCCCAGCTCGAAGATGAGCAGGGCGCTGCCAAGCCCCAAGCACACTATCGCACCAGCGATGCAGAAGACGAATGTCTGGCCCAAGCCTAAGACCAGGTCGGCCATCACGGCCACTAGGGTCATTGCGGCCCCCAGGCCGCCGAGGAACAGGTAGGTTGCGATAGGCCATGTCCACACGTGCTCCCGTTTGTTTTCCTGTGTGCTCATCCCTGGCCTCCCATCCCAAAGAGGTAGTAAACCTGTGGATCCGTTCCCAGGTCCTCGAAGATCTTCTCGGTGCGCAGCGAGTTAACGAGCCTCGACACCTCGCTTTTGGGGTCGTCAAGGTCGCCAAAGATGCGCGCCCGCTGATGACAGGTCCACACGCAGTGCGGCTCCTGCTTCTTGCGTACGCGGTCCTTACAGAAGTCGCATTTCATAACTACGCCTGACCCATGGTCTTTATGCCGTGCATCATACGGACAGGCGGCGATGCAGGCGCTACAGCCAATGCACGCATCTGGATCGACCCAGATGATCCCATCCTCGTCCTTCTTTGAGGCACCGGTTGGGCAGACATGCGTGCAGGGCGCCTCCTCGCAGTGCATACATATGAGCGGGACGTGGCTCATATGCAGATAAGGGTACTCCCCATGCGGCCCATCGGTGATGACCGGATTGAACATGATCTCGAGTGGCAGGTCGTTCCATATCTTGCAGGCAACCGAACAGGAGTCACACCCTATACAGCGCCGGGTATCCATTACCATGGCATAGCGCGTCATCGTGGGCCTCCTTCCAAACAGGGATACACGCGGCACAGCAAGCCGCGATTGGCCCAGGTGCCGCTGATGGGGTCGCACTCGTCCTCACCAGTGGCGGTTAACACATTGGTATTGGACTCAAGCACGCCAAAGGGGTCTGGCCCCGATGCATCACGCTCCGGATACCACCACCCGCGCTGGGTGACGATTACCTGCTCATGTACGCCGCAGGTAACGTTGGCGCGTTGGCGTATGCGGCCGCGCTTTGTTTCGATCCAACACCAGTCACCCTCCTCGATGCCCAGTGCGGCAGCGGTCTTGGGATTGACCTCGAAGTAGGGGTCATGCCTGAGGTAGCGCAGTTCTTTGATATTGAACTCTTCGGAGTGGTGGAAGGGCATAAAGCCTCCACCCGCCGTGAGCACGAGCGGAAACTCCTTGGCCAGCTCCGGGTTGTCGATCTCGTTCTCAACCGGCCCGTAGTAGGTAGGCAGGGGCGCGTATCCAAGTTCCTCCAGGACGCTTGAGTAGAGCTCGACCTTGCCCGACCGCGTAAAGAAGCCTTCGTCCTTGTAGCGGTAATACTCCGGCTCTGGAAAGTACGAGCCTACCGTCTCGACAAACTCGTCGTAGTCGCCAACATCGAATCCCAGCGGATAGACAATCTCGAAGTATGCCTCCTCCTCATTTGCCCACGGCCACATCTCCTCGTCTTGCCCAAGCCGCAGCCCTAGGCCCTGCCAGAACCAATAGTCGGTTCCGCGCTCATACATCGGCTCAATAGCACGCTGCGAGGCAATGAGCGAAGACGAGCAGCCATAGCTGTTGTGGACGATAGGCCGCTCCAAGGCACCTGCAATGGGCAGCACATAGTCTGAATACAGGGCTGCCGATGTCATCCAATACTCGCAGGTCACCAGAAACTCGACCTTCTTGAGCGCCTCGAATACTTCAAGGCTGTTGCCGTATGAGTTCACCGGGTTGGTGGCGCTCACAAGCAGGGCCCTTACCTGGTATGGCTCGCCGGTGAGGATGGCCCTGAACACCGCCGGGGCATTGGCCTCGCACATCCACTCTGCTGTTGGTGCCTTGCCCCAGGTCTCGCGCGCCTGGTCGCTGATGATTTGATAGCCCGGCCAAGTACAAAGCTTGAAGACATCGGAGCCTATCTGCTTGGCCTTCTGTTCCTCGCTCAGGTACTCGTTGGCCTCAAGCTCCTCGTCGACAACGTATTCGTAGCTTGGCCCCGGCATGAGGTCGCCACCGGGGCAGTCGATGTTGCCACAAAGGGCGCGTATAATCGCGCGCGCCTGGATACCGGCACCGGAGGGCCTGCCCTGCTGGTCAAGGGCCGTACCCCACTGGATGTTGCCGGGAGTATTCGTAGCATAGAGACGGGCGCTCGTACGGATAAGGTCCGGCTCAAGCCACGTGAGCGGGGCCGCCCACTCGGGCGTGTACTCCTTCACATGCCCCGCAAGCTCCTCAAAGCCCATACACCAGTCGCGCACGAACTCCTTGTCGTAGAGCTTCTCGGTGATGATGACATTGATCCAGGCCAGCGCCAGGGCAAGGTCTGCACCTGGTCGGATGGGCAGCCACATATCGGCATGGGCTGCGGTCTCGGTGAAGCGCGGGTCGATGACGATGACCTTCAACCCGTTCTTTTGCAGGTCGGTGATACCGCGCATCGACGGCAGCGTCGAGGCACCGGGGTTAGCGCCCCAGATCACGGCGATGCGGCTGTTTGCCATATCGCTTACAAACGGGCTCCACCCAGAGATGGCTGCTTCTATCATGAAGGTGGGGATCCAACAGAGCAGTGCGTTATGGAATCCGTTTGGGCTCCCAAACAGGTTCATAAAGCGCCTACGCGCCCAGTCGTCGGTGCGCAAGGTCCCCCCGGCCGTTGCCACCGCCTCGGCGCCATACTCATCCCGTATCGCGGCCAGCTTCTCGGCAATCTCGTCAAGGGCCTGTGTCCAGCCAATCTCTTGCCACTGATTGGCACCTCGCTCCCCCACCCGCTTCAACGGCTTGTTGATACGGTCGGGGTGGTCAAGGTGCTTGAGGGCGATATTGCCACGGCAACACAGCCCACCCTTGTTAACGGGATGGGATGGGTCGCCTTTGATTGCCACTACTTCTCCGTCCTTGACATAGGCGAGCACACCGCAGTTCGTATGACAGAAATAGCACATGGACTTACGAACCTCTATGGCAGGATCGCTGAGGTCGTCAAGACGCTTCATGGTATATCCTCCTGTTCGGAGCTTGGGGCTGTGTTGTTGTCCGTGTGGTATCAGGCACCAGGGCCTTTGGGGCCTCGCACACCCGTCCCCGCACCGGTGCGGGCAAAGATTGCCCCACACTCGCTACAGCGGCGGGCGGTAAGCGGCTGCTCTGCGCCACACTCAGGACACTCCCTGGTACGGCGCCTGGCTTTGGCCTCGGGGAACTCATAGCCGCATTGCTCACAAACGGCGTTAGTACCATCCTGATTGAGTCCACACTTTGGGCATTCCTTATTGATTTCTGAGGTTCCGGACGGATTAAAGCACATACCGCTCTACCCTTCTGTTCTGAGGCCTGGGCCTTGCCTGTACGATACGTAATCTTGTGCCTTGTCCCCGGCCCCCTCCCTCACAAGAGGGAGGGGGCCGGTTACGCGCCTTAATGAGGGACTACGACCACTCGGTCCAGTCGGGGATCACACCAGGCTGTACGGCGGCATACTTGATGTTCGCTGTGATCTTCGCAACATCGTCTGCGCCAAAGATGTTCGGGTCACTCAGCGGTACCTTTGGTTGCCACGGGTCGGTCTTGCCTTCGACTTCCCAGGTCTCAAGGAACTTGGTCTGGCTGTCGAAGAAGGTGTCGCCTTGGGTATAGTTGTCGGAGGTGACGACCTGGTCGGACCTGTCGCGGGCATCGTAGCAGGGATAGACGTTACAGAGCAGGCCACGCGCCCACCAGTTGGCGGTCATTGGGTCCAAGGTCTCAATGGCGTCGTCGATTAAGACGTTTGCTGCCGACTCGAAGACACCCTGGCTCCACGGCTCCTCTGCCGGAAGCTCCGGATACCACCAGGACGGGGGAACCTGCACAACACCCTTTTGGATGTCCCAGCCAAGGTGGGCGACCTGGCGGATGCGGCCGCGCGGAGTCTCGATCCAAATCCAGTCGCCGTCGCGGATGCCCAAGGCACGTCCATCGTCGATGTTCAGGAACGTCATGGGATAGGGGTTCATGGAGCGCATGCCATAGCCGGGCTGACGCATCTCAGCATGGTACTGTGGGCTCACACGGCCGGAGGTGGTGAGGCGCATCGGGTAGCGCTTTGCCAGCTCGGGCGAGCTGATGGGCGACTCAGGCATCTCACGGTAGAAAGGCAGCGGGTCATAGTTGAGATCTTGGTAGATCGAGGGTACCAGCTCGGCCTTGCGTGAAGGCGTGGCAAAGCCGCGTGTCTGACCGTTCTTCAAGGTGTTGCGGTACTTGTAGAACTGCGACTCCTGTGGCTTGTAGATGCCGGCCGTGACGACCTTCTCATAATCGAGGCCAGGTACGCGCTCAACACGATGGGCGACGACCTCTTCATAGGTCTTCCAGGGCCAATACTCGCCTTGGCCAAACTTCAGGCCAAGCTCACGGAAGAACTCATAGTCGGTACGGCGCTCGCCGATGGGGGCAACGCCGCGGTCACCAGCGACGACAAAGTCGTTGGAGTCCTCACAGGTTGAGAGCAGCGGGCGCTCCATCCAGTCGGTGCCGGGGATGATGTAGTCGGCCAGAACAGCTGTGGGGGTCTTCCAGAACTCCACGACTACGAGCAGCTCGAGTTTCTTCAAGGCCCGGTAGACATGCTTGATATTGGGTGCCCAGGCCAACGGGTTGGCTTCCCAGCAGATGGCGGCCGTGACAGGATAGGGCTCGCCTTTTTCGACGGCCTCCCAGGCAATTGTCGGCGCACAAAGCAGCTGGTGGAGCATCGGGCGGTTGATGTCGAACATCTTGCGGTAGCACTTGTCGACTGCCTCGAAGCCCGGCCAGGCCATCATGCGGAACTGATCGTTGCCCAGATACTTCTTGCGGGTCTCGGGCAGGCATTTTTCGGAGAGCTCCATCTCGGCATCGCGCACCGGATAGGTCTTCACGGGGTCACCAGCGGAGTCGGGGCCGGCAGGCTCGCCAATGTACTCGCCGCCGGGATTGTCGATGTTGGCGGTGATGATGCGCAGGATGGTCTTGGCCTGGGCAGAATACGCGGCATTGTAGCCGTGCAGGTCGCCGCCGCCAAGGCCCCAGCCGATGCAGGCAGCGCCGTTGGTGGCATAGAGGAAGGCGGCCTCTTCGATCTTGCGCTTGGGGCAGCCGGTGAGCTTGGAGCACTTCTCCATCGTGTACTCGCTCAGGCGTTCTACCAGGGCATCCCAGCAGGTAAAACAGGCGTAGGTCTTGCCGTCGGCAAACGCTACCTCAAAATCACCGCTGAGGGCAGCCGTGACATCTTTGTCATTGTAGGCACCGATGTCAGAGTTCCAGACGGCAACCTTGCCGGTGTTCTCGTTGATGACAACGAAGTCATCGCCATTGCCGTCTTTGAAAAGGTCGGCCGTGCGCAGGATCTTGTGGTCGTCCTTACGCATCAGGAACACAGCATTTGACCATTCGCGGACGAACTCCTCGTTGTAGAGGTTCTGCTCGATGATATAGTTGCCCCAAGCCAGCATCATGTAGAGGTCGGTGCCAGGATACGGGCTCAGCCAGATGTCGGCCTTGCGGGATTCCTCGGTGCAGACGGGGTCGATTTGGACAAGCTGCATCGGCTCAGGCTCGCGGGCCAGAGACCCAAGGACCGCACGCCAGAGCGGGCCTTCGGGAGCGTAGCTTTCGCAGAGACGCTTGCCCCAGACGACCATCGTTGAGGCCTGGCTTGCGCCTGGAGGGGCCATCGACTCGATGGGCCAGCCCACCATGGCCATATTCAGGGTGTAGTTCCAGCACCAGCAGATGGTGCCAGGGTCGATGACGTTGCCAGGGTTGCCCAGCAGGTTAAAGAAGCGGGTGCGGGCCCACAGATGGTCGGTACGGTACGTGCCTTCGATTGAGAGCAGGGTCTCGGGGCCGTGCTTGTCGATGAGCTTGCCCAACTTCTCAGCGATCTCGGTGATGGCCTGGTCATAACTGATCTGTTGCCAACGGTCCTCGCCGCGCTCGCCAACGCGCTTCAAGGGATGGTTGACCCTGGCTGGATGCATATGGAACTTGATGGCCCGCTCGCCTTTGGGCCCAAAGCGGTTACAGAGAACCGTTCCGAGCTCCTCATTGGGCCTGATCTCGACGATCTTCTCGGTCTTTGGGTCTGCACCGACGATAACGGCACAGTTAAGATGGCAGAAATGGCAAATTGAGTAACGCCACCGTATACCATTCTCGTCTATGTAGTTATTCGGCATCTTCTTTGTTGCTGCCATAGCATTCTCCTTTCCGTCCTTCTCTGCAAACCGGTCTTTAACCAATTTGGGGATGGCCGCTCACTGCTGGGCGAGGGCGAGGGTACGGCACATCCTTCTACTGGTTATCCAGTATAGGAAGGCGGCACCCTGCCATCATGACCTGTGCAAGGTGAGCTCTCGTACGAATGAAGGGTGATAAGTGCGGGCGATGCCCTAAAGGTCGATATACGTGCGGGGATCGTGCTCGTCGTTGGGCGGCGCGGTTGCCACAAGGCCTCGGTGGTCGATCCATTCCAGGACACGGCGGGCGAGGTAGATACCCGGTTGATAGCGCGTAGCCTCTGCAATGGCGCCCAGGCACGAGATGGCATGGGCAAGGTCGTTGTCGCCGTCTACGTCGGACACCGGGGTGAGATATGCCGAGGGTACATCGACCTCCTGGAGCTTGAGGGTATAGCCGTCAAGCGCCGGCGCGCCCGTGAGGTTGTAATAGATGCCCTGGTTGTTGAGGGGGGTCGTAGCCGTGAGCCCCACAACGGAGACGCCGCTTTGCTGACAGGGCGCCAAAACGATGGCCGAGCCGTCTGCGCTCTGGCTGGCCAGGCGGTCGAGCCACAGGAAGCCATCGACCACGTGCTCGCGCGGCAGCGTGGGCATGTCGCCGCCAACCGACAGCACATTGCGGTAGCCCAAGGCAAACAACTGCTGGAACGCATCGTCGAAGTGGTCGTCAAAGGAGGCAC
This sequence comes from Coriobacteriales bacterium, assembly GCA_031290695.1. The sequence continues at coordinate 33,186 of JAITNB010000067.1, forward strand.
CCTTGTCACAGATAACGTGTACCGCACGCGGCCAACAGTCCTCTTCGGCAAAGACAGCCTGCATCTTCTCGACACTTGAGGCGGGCGTGGTGGAGACATAGAAGTCGTAGGTGCGCACGGGGGCCTCGGGGTTGGCCGCACGCTCAGAAGCGTTTATCCCGTCGAGGTCGTCAAGTGCCACCATCACCAGGTCTGCCACGTCGAGCAGCGAGCGCTTGAAGAACTCAGCCGCCTCCTCGGGGGTGAGGTTGCCGCCGCGCTCCCTGGTGAGCCTGGTCTTGACCATCCCCGGCACTGGCGGCTTGCTGAACAACAGGACCGCATTCTTAACGGTGTTCATAGGACATTCTCCCATCGTAGCTCGTACTATTTTGGCGTCTTGACACAATGTATCGCCCCGCTCAGACAGGCATCAAGGCATCTCAGGCAACCCACGCAGGCCTCCGGATGCTTTACATAGGCCTTGCGCTTGCCGTTCACGAGTGCCTTGCCGATGACTTGCCGGTCTTTTACCTGGCACTTCTCGCTGCACTTGAAGCAGCCGGTGCAGATGCCTTCGTCTATGGTGATGCTATGGTGGTACGCATAGAATGACTTGGGAGGGCCATACATGGCAGTCTGCCTTCTAGAGCACGTCGTTTTCCATCAGGGTACGCAGAAGCTCCGGCACTGAATGCACGTCGATCTTCTCATACAGGTGTGAGATGTGGGTCTTGACAGTGTTCTGCGATGTGCAGAACCGCACGGCGATGTCCTTGCGGTTAAAGCCCTCCTTGAGCATCAGCAACACCTCCTGTTCGCGGCTGGTGAGGTTCCAGAGGTTGGCGAGCCGCTCGCTCTTTATCACCTGCGACTTGGTGACCGTCACCTGCGAGCCGTTTGGTGCAGCATCGTTGCCAAAACCGTCCTCGTTTTCCTCGAAGGCCCGCAAGAGCTTACGGATAAACCGCTCGTTGGTGTAGCCTGCATGCCCTGAGCTGAGCAGCTCCATGAGAAGTGCGCGGACGACCTCGCCCTCCTCGACAAAGCGGCGGATCAACTGCTCGGTACCCGCTATGCTCAACGCATCCTTGATAAAGCGATTGGCAGCGGTACCCATATGCAGACGGTAGGAGGTAACAGCCGCCAGAATCAAAGACTCGACACGCAAAAGCTCGAGCCCCAGGCGCTCAGAGCTTGCTATACAGGCGCTGAGGAGTTGGGCGACTTCGTCAAGGCCGGCCTCATCGGCCCGCATAAGCGCGATGCGGGCGCGCTCGATCGCTATGGCCAGCTCGCCGGTGGCAGTTGTGGGAAACCCCAGTATCTCGTACTCGTCAAGCGCCTCCTGCGCCGACTCGGTGTCGCCCTGGATGAGGTAAATGCGGGCCTGTTGGGTAAATACGCGGTATGAGACGCCGCGCGGTGGGACATCGTTATACTTGCGCAGCTCCTCACGGGCCAAGGTGAGCTGCAACTGCGCATCCGCATAGCTCCCTTTGGCAACAAAATACTGGCTGTACGCAACGCAGACGTCTAAGAAGATGTCGATATTGCGGTCGGCCGACACGCGCTTGAACGCGCGCTGCATCATGGCATTTGTCTCCTCAAGGCGGTTCTGCTCAATCTTGACAAGGCTCAAAAGCCCGTAGAGCGCCCCATAGACCGAGAAGTCCTGTGGGCATTCGGCTATCGTCGAGCGACAGAGCTCTTCGGCCTTGGAAAGCTGGCCTTGTCGGTAGAGCATCACGACGGTCTGATACCTGGTGAGTCCCGTGAGGAAGTCGAAGTGGTTCGCGCGGGCCAGGGTCATCGCCTTGACGTAGAACTTCTTGGCCTTCTCAAAGTCGCCGGACTGGTCGTAGGCCTCTGCGAGGCTCTGGAGCAGCACCATACGCAGCAGGTCGTCCGTAAGCGGGTTGAGCTCCTCGATGAGTTGGCTGCACAGCCCGATGCTCTTCTCGTTGTTGCCCTTGAACACGTGGCACTTGACCTCGATTGACCGCACCACGAGGGCAAGGCGCTGTTCATGGAGGTCGTCGATGGCGTCAGGGGCGGGCCTGCCAGAAACATCCAAGGCCTCGACGGTACGCTTGCTCCAATACAAGGCATCGTTGGCCCGCCCCAGGAAGGTGTAGGCCCAGGCCGCAGACAGGCAAAAGCGCGGGCCGTGCTCGATGTTGTCGCTATCCAGCGAGAAGAGCCAGGGGAGCAGCTGCGCGTAGTCACGGGGCAAGTCCTCGAAGACGAACTTCGACATGTTGAGCACAAAGACGTCATCGGTCGCAGCAATCACATAACGGGTGGAGAGCAGGGGCATCTTCTCGTTACGATACCACTGCCCTGCCCGATGGTTGAGCGAGCGCAGGGTGTCGCGCCTGAGTTCCAATGCCTGGCTTTGGAGCCACTGCGCAAACAGCGGGTGATAGCGAAACCAGGTCTGGCTCTTGTCTATCGCATAGGTAAACAGGCCGTTGCGCTCCAGATAGCGGATGATGTCGGCAGAATCCTTTGTCTGCGTGACAAAGTTGCAGAGTGAGCCGCAAAAATCCTGGAGATAGGCAGTCTCGATGATAAAACTGGTGATGCGCGGGGGAAGGCCCTCTATGGCCTTCTTGAAGACGAACTCACTGATAAACCGCTCGGTGCCCGAGAACTCCTCTATAGCTGTTGCGATGTCGGTTCCGGTCTGCGCCGATTGCAGGAGCACGTTGACGGCAAACGGCCAGCCTTCGGTCTTACGGAAGAGCTTGTCGAGGCTTGTGGGGTCGAGGGGCTTGCCCAGCTGCTCGCCCATATAGGCGGCAAGCTCCTTCTTGGTAAACGAGAGCTCGTTGATGCCGATTATGGCAAGCTCGTTGTAGGCATTCTGATGTACGAGATGGTTGTTGAGGTAGGCGCGCGAGGAGATGACGACGTGGATGTTGGACGGCAGCATCCCGGAGAACACAAAGAGCTGCGTCTCGCTCTCCGAGAACCTGAACGTCTCGAAGTTGACCATGACCAGGTAGTATCTGGTATTGTCTGCCGCAGTCTGCGTGATATGGTTTGCGATGGTTATCAGCTGCTCATGGATTGTGAACTGCTCAAAGAGCTCTGCACTCTTGGCAATCTCGTCGTGTATGCCCGGCCAGCAATGCTCCAGGGCGGTTATGAGGTTGCTCCAGAAGATGGCGGGGTCCCCATCGCTTTCGTCCACCTTAAACCAGATGCCGCATCGCTGCTCGTCACCGGGGCTGACCTCGATGCGAAACCATTCGCTGAGCAAAAGGGTCTTGCCGTAACCCTGGGGCGCCTGGACGAGGACGTACTTCTTCTCAGCGGCCTTATGAAGGCGCTTGAGAAGCCGCTCTTTTGCAAACGGCTGTACCGACGGATTGGGAAGCATCAATTTTGAGAGGTTTGGCTGATGTGAAAAGAACTCTTTAGCAGACATGGCCCGATGTCTCCTCGCTTTGACAGAGTTAGAAGTATACCCGTATAACCCAGTGGACGAATATACGACACCCCTCACCCGCTCATTCCATTGTGCCACAGAACAGGGATGGAATATAGAGGTATCGGTATTATTTGATGGGTTAGGCAAAGGGTGATTTTCTCACCTCGATGTCACCCGATACTCCTCAAGCAGGGCATGGAGCTTCTGCGGCAGCACCGTGGGGCTGGCAATCATCTCGAAGCGCGGCGTGATGGGAATACCGTAGTGCTCGCCGATGCTGATATGCCCAGCATAGACCTGCCCCGGCATGTTCTGCATGGTCTTGAACGCGGCATAGTTGTCTGAGAACAGCCCGTCGCTGATTATGAGGCAGAAGACGTCGCGCGCGGGGTTTGCCAGGGCGCTGGCGCGCACCTGCTTGAGGGCCCCGTTTATGAGCGTGAAGTTGCTCTGAGGGTGCATGAGGTTGTAATACGCCGCCTCCTTCTGCACAAGCGGTATCTCTTTGACCAGCGCCGTGAGCTCGGCCCAACCAGAGCCAAATGCCAGGAGCTGTGCGCGCACATCCACATCGCTGAGCGACTGGTCACGCGTGGCCCGATAACGCGCCGTTTGCAGGCCCTCGATGAGGCACAGCGCAGTCGCGGCGGCATAGTGGGCATTGGGCCCGCCCATCGAGCCGCTCACATCGAGCAACAGGAATATGTCCAGGCCGCTAAACTGCAACTCCTGGTGCCGGATGATCGGGCGGACTGGCTGCCAGATGGCCTGTTGGCTGCACGTTTCGAGCTGCACAAGGGCCTGAGGCAAACGCGCAGGGTGGAGCCGTACGCCCTCAACCGACGCGCAGGGCCGATACCTTGGCACCGAGATAAGCTCCTTGGGCGATGCCAGGGTGAGCAGGACGTCGGCCACACCTGAGATGACCGGCCGCCATCTGGCCACCTGGGCCAGGTACTCTGTGGCTGTAGCGTCTTGGACAGCAAGGTCGTCCGTAGGCTCACCGGAGCGCGGCAGCATGAGGCCCGGGGCGCCATCGTCCTCGGTCTCTGCAAGGCTGCCCAAGTCTTTGCCCTGGGCCAGCTGCACCTCCATGAGGTTGTCTTTGGCCGTGTTATAGAAGTGCTCAAAATCCTCGGTGCGCGTACCTTCGTCAGGCGTGCCGATGACCAGCGGGTTGTCGTCGCCAGAAGCGCCAAAGGGGCTCGACTGCCCATAGAGGTTGTGCAACAACAGGCTGTCATAATGTTTGACGTCCTCTTCAAGGAGCTCTGAGAACACCGCATAGAGCGTCTCGTCTGCCCAGGTGCGCCGCTCGGCAAAGGAGGCATCGGCGAGGCCTAAAGCCTGTGCCGTCGCAAGGCCTGGTAGGACGCCTATCTGCTCTAAGGGCGTGGGGCTTGCCTGCACCTGCTGAGGGGGACGCTCGGCCATGTTGATGCGCACCAGGTCCATGAACTGGATATGTGGCGGCAGCAGGAGCAGGTCATGTGGCACAAGGCGCGAGATGAACGTATCCAGATAGCGGGCAAAAAGAGGCACACGCCTCAGACGCAGATCGACGGCCGTGTCATCAATGACCGTCGTGAAAAACCGGCGGGCCTCGGTGCGCACCTTGTTAAGGCTCCCCTGCTCGGAGAAGCCCTGGTAGTGCGCGCTCAACACGGTGCGTTTTGGCTCAGGCAAGCTGCGCTCGATGAAGAAGCCGGGGTCGAGGAAGTCGCGGGCGCGC
>JAITNB010000115.1 GCA_031290695.1 Coriobacteriales bacterium
AGCAGTTGTACAATAAGCCCTTTGGCTATGAAACAGGAGGTTTACTACATGAGGTATTCATTCGAGGCAGTTTTGAGCCCAGAGGGAGAGTTCTACAACGTCAGCTTCCCTGACATACCGGAGTGTAACACCTATGGCGAGGGGATAAAGGACGCTATGGAGATGGCGGCTGATGCACTGGAGACTATGTTGTTGGCAAAAAACGATCTTAGTAAGCCAATACCTACGCCTACGTTTGGGAGCAAGGTACCGAGCGGTGGATTCATCGCGATAGTCTCTGTCGAACCAAATCCCGCACACGAGCCTGACTTCGTAACGACAAAGGAGGCGGGCGACATACTGGGCGTGTCTGATGCCCGTATCCGCGCGATGATACGTGATGGCATTATTCCATCTGTCAAAAAGGACGCAGGGCATCTGATACCCATTGATGCACTAAAGCGCAGGTTGTCCCTGCCCCGCAAGGCAGGACGGCCAAAGAAGGAATTGCAGACAGCGTAAAGGGAAGGTAAAGGCTGTGTTAAACCACCCTGCGCCGCCGATGCCGCTAATTCCTCAAACTGTTGAGCGGGGCGGGGAAGCGGCCGCCGCGGTGGGCGAAGACGGTGCCGGCGTGGCGGTTGACCTCCATGACGGGGGCGCTGCCGAGCAGACCGCCAAACTCCAGGCGCTCCCCCACCTCCTTGCCAAAGGCGGGGATGAGGCGCACGGCGGTCGTCTTGTTGTTGATGACGCCTATGGCCATCTCGTCGGCGATGATGCCAAAGATCGTCTCAACGCCCACGCTGGCGGGAATCGCAATCATGTCGAGCCCCACGCTGCATACGCTCGTCATGGCCTCAAGCTTCTCCAGCGTCAGCGCGCCACATTGGGCGGCGGCGATCATGCCGGCATCCTCACTCACAGGGATGAACGCGCCGCTCAACCCCCCAACGCTCGACGATGCCATGACACCGCCTTTTTTAACCGCGTCGTTGAGAAGTGCGAGCGCGGCCGTGGTACCCGGGCCGCCGCAGGTCCCCACGCCGATGGCCTCGAGTATCTGCGCCACCGAGTCGCCTTGCGCAGGAGTGGGTGCCAGTGACAGGTCGAGGATACCCATCTGCACGCCCAGGCGGCGGGAGGCCTCACGCGCAATGAGCTCACCGGCACGGGTTATCTTGAAGGTGGTTGCCTTGATCTTCTCCGCAACCTGGGTGAGGTCGGCCGTGGCGGGCAGGGCTCGCAGGACAGCGCGCACGACGCCGGGGCCGCTCACGCCTACGTTGATGACGGCGTCGGCCTCTCCGCTGCCGTGGAAAGCGCCGGCCATGAAGGGGTTGTCCTCAACCGCGTTGGCAAAGACGACGAGCTTGGCACAGCCGATGCTGTCACGGTCGCAGGTGGCGATGGCGGTGTCGAGGATTGCTTGGCTCATCGTGAGCACGGCGTCCATGTTGATGCCCGCGCGCGTGGACGCAACGTTGACGCTTGAGCACACGCGGTCGGTGATGGCGAGCGCGTGGTGGATGGAGGCGATGAGCTTGGCGTCGGCGGTGCTCACGCCCTTTTGCACGAGGGCCGAGTAGCCCCCCACAAAGTCGACGCCCACCTCTTTGGCGGCGGCATCGAGTGCGACGGCGACGGGCGTGAGGTCGCTTGACGTGGTGGCCGCGCACACCTCGGCGACAGGCGTGACACTGATGCGCTTGTTGACGATGGGTATGCCGTACTCACGTGCCAGCTGGTCTGCCGTTGGCACTAGATGCTCGGCGGCGGCGCACAGGCGGTCGTAGACCTTGCGCGCAACGACATCCACGTCTTCGTGTGCGCAGCCGCGAATAGACAGTCCCAGCGTGATGGTGCGGATGTCAAGGTTTTGCTGCGAGACCATCGCAAGCGTCTCGGCGACTTCCTGGGGGGTGATTTGCATGTGGTTCCTCTGCTCGATGGGGGTGTGACGAGCTTATTATAAACCACGCGCCATGAATCGAACCCGCAGGAGCGGCTATGGCACAAAAGAGAACCGTCCCCCACTGTGCAAACAACTTGTGTGAGTGTCGCAGGTAGGGGGACGCAGAACACCGTGGAGGACACCCCTCCCCTGTGTTTGCACCCAGACGACACCCCGCTTCACGCGCGAAAGGCGATTGCTCCTGACTGTGCGTCCATGTGTTCGATGATGGCGAGCGACTTGAGGGGGTAGCCGCGTGCGCGGAGGCTGGAGCCGCCTGGTTGAAAGCCCTTCTCAATGGCGATCCCTATGCCCTCGATGGTAGCGCCCGATTCCTCCGTGATTGCGATGAGCCCTTCGAGGGCGCAGCCGTTCGCGAGGAAGTCGTCGACGATAAGGACGTGATCATCGTCGCTAAGGTACTTCTTGGCGACGATGACATCAAAGACGCGCTGGTGGGTGAAGCTCTGCACGCGGGCCGTGTACACATCGCCCTCCAGGTTGATGCTCTGCGCCTTCTTCGCAAACACGACCGGTACCCCAAAGTGCTGTGCCGTGGCACACGCAATGCCTATGCCGGAGGCCTCGATGGTCACGATCTTGTTAACGTGCCTCAGCGCAAAAAGTCGCTTGAACTCCCGTCCCATCGCATCGAGCAGCCCAATGTCGAGCTGATGGTTAAGGAAGCTGTCAACCTTGAGGACCGTCTCAGACTTCACGATGCCGTCCTGCTGGATACGCTGCTTTAACAGCTCCACGCGCCTACCTCCCTCTAGCAGCCAAGCTTCACAACGGGAAAGCGGTTGGGTAGCACAATGCCGGCCCGCTCATAGATGGCCTTTGCGCGTTCGCTTGCCTCCTGGATGATGGCATCCTCGTCAAGCGTGAGCACTTTGCGGTCGCGCATCAGCCACTTGCCGTTGCACATCGTAGACTGGATGTTTGTCGAGTGCAGCGCGGTCACCAGCGCCGCAATACGGTCGTTCACCGGCATCATCGAGGGGCCGTGGGGATCGATGACGATAAGGTCGGCCTTCTTTCCCACTTCAAGGCTCCCGTACTCATCCTCATCGAGCAGTGCGCGGGCCCCGTGGCTCGTCACCATGCGCAGTATCGCCTCAGAGGGGACGACGGTGGGGTCAAGGCGCCAACCCTTGTGGATAAGCGACGTGACCCACATCTCGTCGACGATGTCCATCCGGTTTGACGACGAGGCCCCGTCGGTTCCAAGCGACACGCAAACGCCCTTCGCAAGCATCTGTGGAATCTTCGCAAACCCTAGGACGCGCATAGCAGACGCAGGGTTGTGGGAGACCTTCACGTCGTGCTTCTTGAGCAGGTCGACCTCGTCATCCGTCAGCCATACCGTGTGTACTGCCAGCAGGTTGGCACCAAGCACGCCAAGGCGGTCGAGGTGCGTAACGGTTGGCTCCCCAAACCGCTCCATCGTGTAGTCGATCTCGCTTTTGGCCTCGGCCACATGCATGTGGATACCAACCCCGTACTTGTTAGCAAGCTCTTTGGTCCTTGTGATAAGCTCGTCGGAGTTGTTGAAGATGGTGCGCAGCCCAAACCACACCTGCACCCGCCCATCGGCGGTGTTATGAAAGCGCTCAAGGTCGGCAACCTGCGCCTCAAGCTCCTCGTTGGCGCTCAACTGCCAGATGGCGGGCAGCCCTTCTCCGCAGTCCATGACCGACTTGGCCAGTTTCGCGCGCAGCCCGGCCTCGGTCACAGCCTGCGCCATGCCGCACACAAACTGCCCGCCCGGCTCGGCAAAGCTGGTAACGCCCGCTTTTATCTGCTCAAGACAGCACATCAGGGTCGAGACGTAGGAGTCCTCTTTGGTCATATGGCTCTCAAACGGCCACATCCGTTTATGCAGCCAGGTGATAAAATCGACATCGTCGCCCACCCCGCGGCTGATCTGCTGCGACGTGTGTACGTGCGTGTTCACGAATCCCGGCAGTACGTAGTTGCCCGCGAGGTCGATGACCTCGGCATCGGGCGCTACCAGATGAGGTGCCACCTCGCCCACTGCCATGATGCGGTCGTCCTCCACAAGGACGCTGCCTCCGTCATAGACGGTCTCCGGGTCTCCCATTGTGACAATGTAGCCGTTTCGCAAGAGCGTCTGCGCCATAGGCCTTCTCCCTTGTTCCTTTGCCCTTCTGCCTGTACCTGCCCTTAGCCCGCACTCCTGCCCTTACGCCTCCACCCCGAGCACGGGGTCGATGACCTGCTGGGTCTCCACGTTTATGAACCCTTTGTCGGTGATGGCGAAGCCAGGAAGCGCGGCCAGGCAGATAAACGACAGGAACATGAAGGGGATGGGAATCTCGCAGCCCCGCTCATGGATGGCGGCATTGACCGTGTCCTTTTGCGCAGACAGCTCCTCGGCCGAGAGGTCGGAGAGCAGCCCGCACACCGGGTACGGCACCTCGGCGACCACCACACCGTTGTCAACGACCACCTGGCCGCCCTGTATCTCGACAACGCGGTTCACCGCTGCGGCCATGTCCTCGAAGTTCGTGCCGAGGACGATAATATTATGGTTGTCGTGGCCCACCGACGACGCAAGGGCGCCCTGCTTAAGCTTGAACCCGCCCATGAATGCCTTGCCCACGTTGCCGTTCTTGCCGTACCGTTCGACCTGGGCGATGTAGAGCACATCCTGGCCGGAGTCGCATTGGATGACCCCGTCCACCACGTCAAGCACGACTTCACGCGGCGTGGTGATGGGAATCCAGGGCAGGGTGTCCATCGCCAGCACCTTGACCTTGCGCGCGCCCTCGGGTGCCTCGAGGCCAAAGCTCGCCGCCGTGATGGGCTCCTTCAAGGTCATCGTGTTGAGCAGACGGCTGTTGTGCTGGGCAGCCTCGTAGGACACGAGCAGCTCGCCGTTATCCACAACCTGCGTGCCACCGGCGAACACCTGCGTGACCCTGAAGTCCTCCGGGCCGGTTGTGATGTTGATGTCGGCATACTTGCCGGGAGCAAGCCCGCCAATCGTCTGGTCGAGGTTGAAAGCGCGCGCCGTATTGAGCGTGACCATCTGTATGGCCTTGATAAACGGGAGTCCCGCGGCAAGGGCGATGCGGATAAGCTCGTCCATATGCCCGCGATGGACCGCGTCGTGGCAATGCAGGTCATCGCAGACCATGCTGAGCCGTGACGTGTCGTAGCCGCCTTCGAGGATGGGACCCAGCTGACTGGCGAGTGTACGCGCCGCCGAGCTCTCACGCAGCATCACATGACAGCCGTTGCGCAGCCGCTCGATACACTGGGGGCCGTCAAGGGCCTCGTGGTCGGTGCTCACGCCGGCCGCCAGACAGGTGTTGAGGGTTGGCCCGCTCATGTCGGGCAGGTGCCCCTGGATGGTCTTGCCAGGTTGGGCAAGTGCCGCATCAAGGGAGTCCATCAGGTCGGGGAAGCCGGCCAGGATGTAATGCCCCACCACCTCTGAGAGGCCAACTGCGTCGGGGCGTGCCAGGGCCCGCTTGATGATCGCGGTATTGAACGCGCCGCCGCTTGTCTCCAACAGAGGCGAGAACGGCACGTGGGAGGGGACGACAAAGTAGAGCTTGAGGTGGGTGGCCTCGTTCTCGGCGATTACCGCCTCAATGGCCTCAAGCCCGCCAACTACGCCAATCTCATGCAGGTCGGTCATGATGGCCGTTGTGCCATGCTTGAGCACGGCTTGGGCAAACGGCCTGATGGAGAGGTTCGAGCTCTCGGGATGGATATGCCCGTCGATAAACCCAGGGGTAAGGTAGCCGCCGGCAGCATCGATGACACGGGTACCCTCCCCTATCGCATAGGCAACATCGCCAATCGCAGCGATGCGCTCCCCACTAACCGCCACCCCGCCCTCGTAGACCTCGCCCGAATAGACGTTGACCAGCTTCCCGCCGGTAATCACCAGGTCAGCGGGTGCCTGCCCCCCTGCCACTGCCAACAACTTCGTGTCCATACCTGCCTCCTGTTCGTGTTGAGCTTGGTAAAATGTATGCCTTCCAGTATAGATCACAGGAGTGTCAGGAACACAAACAATCAAGAGGAACAACATGGATGCCGTCTGACCTGGTGTGGGCAAAACCGTTGATGCCGGTTATCACTACAAGACAAGAAGGCGGTTTGGCAGAGGTTCCCGCCATCCGCTTCTTAAGCCGTATCAAATT
>JAITNB010000129.1 GCA_031290695.1 Coriobacteriales bacterium
GTCATCGCCAGCCTGGGGCTGACGACCCCTGAGATAAAGCCGTTCCAGGAGTTCTGGGCGCAGCCCGAGATCGCCCTCAGCGGCACAACCCAGGATGTCGAGCGTCCGGACGACGAGAACACCTCCGACCAGAGCAACGAGAAGACCGACTCTAACAAGGAGGAGGAACAGGGCAACGACTCGGATATCTCGGAGGAGGAGCAGGGCGAGGTCGAAGGCAACCCCCTTGCTGGCCTCTCGCAACTGCTCTCTGCCTTTGACGTGCGCAACTGGAACCAAACCTATAACTCCATCAGCTACCTCATACCGGACTGGCTAAAGTTCATCTTGCCGGTGCTGCTCGTCGTGTTGTTTGTCGCCTTCACCGTGTTCTGGCGCTGCCGGCGCACCTTGCGGCTCAAGCGGCTGGAGAGGCGGCCGTACCCCTACCGGGTGTGGTACCTTTACGAGTTTCTGCTCAAGCGCTACCGCCGCTTGAAGATATCGTATCCTGCCTACCTCACGCCCCTTGAGTTTGCCCTTGGCTCCGAGCGCGTAATGCTGCCGTTTGCCGAGGGAACCGGCGGCGTTGACTTCATCGACGTGACCACCACCTACCAGGATGTCTGCTATGGCGGCGTAGCCGTAGGTGCCGAGGAATATGACGGGATAGTCGCCTATTACAAGGCATTCTTCAAGAACGCCCGCAAGCATGTGGGCGGGCTTAAATGGTTATGGAAGTTCTGGCGGATATAAGGAAGGCTCAAATGAATGTGGAAGTTTTAGATACTGGTCGATAGGGGCCTCAATCCTAAATGGGAAAGGTCTGTCTAACAGAAAGCGAGAAGAACATGCATGACAACACGCAACAACCACTGATCAACTGGGATGCACTGCAAAGTATGGTGTTGAGCCGTATGCCAGGGCCGCCGATGCCTGGGCAGGGCGGCAAGGATGGTAAAGGTGGCAAGGGTGGCAAGGGTGGCCAGGGTGGCCCGCCGCACGGTGGCCCCGGTCGCGGCATTGGCGGCTGGGACAAGCAGGCTGCCTATTACAGCAAGATGGTGCAAATGGAGAAGGAGTGGACGCTCAGGCAGATCGAGTGCATTGAGACAGAGCCTGCAGATACCGTACTCGATATCTGCTGTGGCCCTGGCAGGCTCGTGGTGCCGCTGGCCAAGCAGGTTGCACGGGTAACGGCGCTCGATGCCTCGCCCAAGATGCTTGAGCTTTGCGTGGGTTATGCACGTGACGAGGGCGTTGAGGATAAAGTACAGACCCTCTTGCTCGATTGGGATGATAAAGAGGCAGTAGGGGAGTTGGAGCCTCACGACATCGTTGTCACCTCCCGCAACCAATCGCTGTTTGACCCCAAGGCGCTCTCAAGGCTCGCCAAGAAATACGTCGTCATGATCATCTGGGCCAATGGCGCGCCCACCATCCCGCAGATTATTGGTTCGTTGTTCAAGGACACGCAAGAAGAAGGCAGGAGGTTTCCGCCCATGCCTCAGATGGACCGCCGTTTGGGCAACAACCTGTTCTACAACAAGGTCTATGACTTAGGTTACGACCCCAATGTGCGCATTCTTGACGACGGCTACGAGCGTGTCTTCGCAGATCGCGAGGAGGCCTACCGGGAGCTAAGCCAACTCGGCATGTTTGAACTGCCCGATGACAAAAGGGACATCTTCAAACGAAACGCCGACGAGTACCTTACCAACAACCCCAACGGCACCGTAACCTACTTCGCCGCAACCGCATCAATGGTTATCTGGTGGAAGGTATAGGTGCAATCAAAGAAAACGAGGCGAGCACTTTGCGGATAAGGCCGTTAGTGTCAAGCCTTAAAGCGATGCCTCGTTTCTCAGTAATTCGATGGTGACCTGCTCGCCTTGTTGGTAGCCGCCCTTTCGTCCGAGTTCGGTGACAAATTGGGCGGGGGCAGTGAGCAGCTTGGGCATCGAGTTCTCGCGCATGGCGATAGGGGTGGCTGCAAAGCCTTCCTCGGTCTTCTCCACATCAAGCCTTGCAAGTATCTCCATGAACGGCGGGGCGCCAAGCTTTGTGGCCAGTGTCGCGGTTACCGTTGGGTTTTGCTCGGGCACACTTCCCAGCGCGTGCGCCACCAAAGCGCGGGTACACCAGTCCATCACGTAGTAGGTGGCCAGCGGCGGGCCGGGAATGTTGATCACCGGCTTGTCGGCAACAAGCGCAGCACAGAGCGGGCGTCCCGGTGCGGCGGCTATCCAGTGGCAGAGTACCTCGCCCATCTGCTCAAGCAGGGTGGCATTGAAGTCCTCGCCGCCTTTGGACGAACCCGCGTTGATGAGTACAAAGTCGGCCTGTGCGAGCGCTTCTTCGAGGGTTGCCTTGAGCTTTGCGGGGTCGTCGCGCACGATGGGAAAGCTGAGCGGCTCGGCACCCAGCTCCCGCAGCATCTCGCGTACCAGGACGGTGTTGGAATCAAGGGTCTGCCCGCGTGTGGGGGCTTGATTGGCGGGGATAAGTTCGCTGCCGGTGGGGATAAAAGCGACCACGGGGCGCTTGCGTACCTCAGGGTGCGTGATGCCTCCCGCTGCCAGGGCTGCGAGGTCCCAGGGGCGCAGCTTGGTGCCGGTGCGTGCCAGCAGCTCACCTTTTGGGATGCTGGCTCCTGCGGGGCGTACATTGAGGCCGGGGTGTACCTCAAACGGCTCGCTGGGGCCGGGGCCAGAGCCAGGGCCGCCGGGCGCATCGTCTATGCGTATGCCCCCGTCTTCTGGGAAGCTTATGCGCTCGATGGGGATCACTGCGTCGTAGGCATCGTCAAAATCGTCGCCGGTATCGGCGCGGATGCAGTCTGTGCCCAGTTGCCAGCTGGAGGTGTTGGGGATGCCGTTGGCGAAGCGGGCAGCGTCCACCGCGACCCCGTCCATCGCGGATGCCCGGTAGACTGGCTGGTTGTAGAGGGCATGGTAGTCGCGGGCCAGTATGCGGTTCGCGGCGGCTTCGAGGGGGATGGCCTCGATGGCACTTGCAGGGTTCCATTTTTCTTTGAGGGTGTCTATGACCCATTGACGTGTGGGATGCTGCTCTGGCATGTGTCGCGCTCCTTTGCGGTAGGCCTTTATTGTGGAGATACTATAATAAAGCACAACTGATCGCAACGATCACAAAACGGTCTCTTTTTACCTATCTTTTACCTATCTTTTTATCCCAGAGACTGGACAAACGAACAGGTGTTCGCTATCATGGCACTAGGTGACGCGAGAGACTTGGAGCGACGGTGGCAAACCCAGCACGTACTAAGACCATAATCCTTGGTATTGACCCTGGCCTGGCTAACTCGGGCTGGGGCGTTATCGAGGAGACAGGCGCGCATAAGCGCGCGCTTGCCTACGGCTGCATCTCCACCACGGCCGGGCTTGACATCGCCACGCGGCTCAAGTCCATCCACGACCAGCTCTGCGCGGTAATCGAGCGCTACCGCCCCACCGAGCTTGGCATCGAGCAGGTCTACTTTGGCGCAAACTCCAAGAGCGCGATGGCAACGGGGCAGGCTCGGGGCGCGGCCTTGGTTGCGGCTGCAACGCTCCAGTTGGAGGTGGGGGAGTATTCGCCCCGGCAGATCAAGCAGGTGGTGGTAGGCACTGGCACGGCCAGCAAGGAACAGGTACAGTACATGGTGCGCGTAATCCTCGGCCTTGACCACGAGCCCAGCCCCGACCACGCGGCCGATGCCCTTGCAGCCGCGATATGCCATTCACATATGAGAAAGGTATGCAAATGATCTCCTTCTTGCGCGGTGTCCTTGCCTTCCGTGATGCCCAGGGCATCGTCATCGATGTTGGAGGGGTGGGCTTTCGCGTGGGCATGTCGACCCAGTCCATCGCCTCGCTTGGCACCGTAGGCGACACGGCCACGGTGTTCACCGTCATGCAGGTGCGTGACGACGGCATGTCACTCTACGGCTTCTCCACCGAGGAGGAGCGCCTGGTGTTTGAGAAGCTCATCACCGTCTCGGGCGTGGGGCCCAAGGTGGCGCTTTCGGCGCTTTCGACCTTTCCGGCAGCGACGCTCATGCATGTTATCTCCACGGAGGAGGTTGGCCGTATCGCCACGGTTGCGGGGATCGGGAAGAAAACGGCGCAGCGCATCGTCCTTGAGCTCAAGACGGCCTTTGGGCCCGCCCCGGCCGCTGCGCCTGGCAACAGTGACCCCGTGCATACCGAGGGGTACGAACAGGCGACCGAGGCGCTTCTTGGTATGGGATTTACCAGCGCAGAGGTCACACTCGCGCTTAAAGGGTATGATGGTGATAGTACTGGCACTGGCGCGCTTGTGCGCCACGCGTTGAGGAGATTGGGGACGCTATAGTGGCAACCTGGGAAGCCGATGACCTGCACGGGCCAGGCAGTGACGATGAGGCAAAACGGGCGCTCTCGCCCGAGCTCACCGAGGACGACCTGGGCCTTGACCGGTCGCTGCGCCCCAAAATGCTTGACGACTACCTGGGGCAGACGCGCGTCAAGGAGAACCTCGCCCTGCTCATCACTGCGGCCCGCCAACGGGGCGACACCCTCGACCACCTCCTGTTCTCAGGCCCTCCCGGCCTTGGCAAGACGACGCTTGCCGGCGTAGTGGCAAACGAGCTGGGCGTATCCATCAAGGCGACCAGCGGCCCCGCCGTCGAGCGTACCGGCGACCTGGCAGCCATCCTCACCAATCTGGAGAAAGGCGATGTGCTCTTTATCGACGAGATACACCGCCTCAACCGTGCGGTTGAGGAGGTCCTGTACCCGGCCATGGAGGACTTTGTCCTCGACATCATCATAGGCAAGGGCCCGGCGGCACGCTCGCTGCGCCTCGACATACCGCCCTTCACCCTTGTGGGGGCCACCACGCGAACCGGCCTGCTCACGGGGCCGTTGCGTGACCGCTTTGGTATCGCGTTCAGGCTCGACTACTACACCGTCGAGGAACTACACGACATAGTCACCCGCTCAGCCGCCATCCTCGACGTCGCTATCGACGAGCGAGGGGCCTTCGAGATCGCCCGCCGCAGCAGGGGTACCCCTCGCCTGGCCAACCGTCTGCTCAAACGGGTACGCGACTTTGCCGAGGTGCGCGCCAGCGGCTCGATCACCGAGGACGTCGCCGCCCAGGCGCTCTCGTTCTTTGAGGTAGACAGCCTGGGGCTCGATACGATGGACAACAAGATACTCGGCCTGCTCACCAATACCTTTCGTGGCAAGCCGGTGGGCCTCAACACGCTGGCAAGCGCCTTGGGGGAGGATGCCGAGACCCTTGAGGACGTCTATGAGCCGTACCTGCTGCAACAGGGGCTGTTGCAGCGCACGCCCAAGGGACGCATCGCCACCGAGCGGGCATTCGAGCACGTAGGGATACCTGTCACCACGTAGAAGAAGGAGCGAGATGTTCGAGAACGATTACATTATGCGTATGATATTGCAGCTGGTCTCAGTCATTCAGCGGTCCCTGCTTTTGCGCGACCTCTCACCCGAGATTGAGGCGAAGGATATCGAGGATGCCGTTGGCAACGCCATCGACATCGACGCGCGCCTGTTCTTCTCGCTTGCCCCCGAGTCCATGGTCTCGATGCTGCAACTGGGGAGCTTTGACGAACAGCTGAGCGGCTATGTGCTCCGCTCGATGTACTACGAGGCTGACATCCTCGAAAAGGCCGGTGACATACAACGCGCCAGCCTGAGAAGGTCCCAAGCTGACGCGATAGCAAAAGCATACGGAGCAGACGTCACTCCCGCCGATGCAACCCCCGCGGCCCTCGAGGCATTCTTCAACAAGGGCCAGGAGGATCCGCTTCCTTAAACCCTGGCTTCCCAGAGGCCGTGCAGGTTGCAGAGTGCCTGTACGATGACGGGCTCGTTGGTACGCTCGACCTTGAATTCGGCCACGGGCTTGTCCGCAGGGCCAAAGCTCACGCTGCCTACCGGCTCGCTGCCCACGAACGCGCGGATATACTCGATGAGGTGCTCCTCGGTTTGGGGATGCTCGATGCCCTTGAGCCCGATCGTCACCTTGATGAGCTGGCCAACCGCCAACTCCTCAACCTCGATGTTGGGGGTGTGCTTGAGCTCGAAGTCGCTTGCGGCATCGATATCCTCGATGGAATGTACTTCCTGGACGGTTCCTTCGTTGACCTCTTCGACAGCGTTGTCAAAACTTACGGTATCACTCATGGTTGTTCCTTCTTTCAAATCTCGTGTACAGATAAAGTGACTGCAGGGATGCCCACAGTCCGTTAAGGGAATAATCGTAGCACACAAAACTATCATGTGACATTAACGTGCGTTTACTGTTAAACTAATCTCTGATTTATTTTTCGCACCCGGGAACAGGATAAAACGCAGACGACGGGTGCGGGTATTGGATGTCTGATAAGTGCTTTGAAGGGAACGGATATGGACGAAAGCGGTGTGTTGGCTCTTATTGATGAGCTTTCCGACCTGATCGAGGACGGCAAACCTGCCCTGGGCAACAAGGATAAACGATCTATAGAGGTGGGGCCGGCACTCGACATCATCGATGAGATACGCCAGGCGTTTCCCATCGAGTTCGCCCAGGCACGTCAGATCGTCCGCGAGCGCCAGGGGCTTCTTGAGGATGCCGAGGCCGAGTCGAACCGCATTGTAGAAGACGCCCGCAACCAGGCCCTCATCATCGCGAGCGAGCAGGAAGTCGTGCGCATCGCGCAGCAGACGGCTGAGAACATCCTCGCCGATGCCCGCGAGATGGAGCGCGAGACCCGTGCGGGCGCCGAGGATTACGCCGACACGGTACTCTCACACATCGAGAACACCCTCGACAACCTCAACGAGAACGTACGCCGTTGCCGTGAGCGCCTCAACAACAAGGCCGTCCGCTAGCCCCAGCTTTGTATGCAACAACTTGAACCTCTCATCTATAGACTGCTACCAAAACTAGCAGATTTAGGCGCCAGCGCTACGCTTGAGGGCATCTACCCCCTTGCGCGTTATCAGCGTGGTGCCGAGGAGTACGTGATTGACGACGGCCTGCATTATAGCCTGCTGCTCTCGAATACCGGTGGTGCCGTCCTCCTTACCGGCACCGTCACCGCCACCGCGCAGGCCCGCTGCGCCCGCTGCCTTGAGCGGGCAACGCTGGAGGTAGCGGGGGAGGTCGAGGGCTACTTCCTCATCAGGCCCAAGGACAGCGAGCTCGACCTCGAGGACGACGAGTTCTCCGTTGTCGACGCCAAAGGCATTGTCGACCTCGCACCTGCCCTCTTTGCTGCGCTCATCTTCGAGACCCCCCAGGTGCTGCTCTGCTCCGAGGGCTGCAAGGGGCTTTGCCCCACCTGTGGTGCCAACCTCAACGAGGGCCCCTGCGACTGCGCGCATGACCCCTCAAGCGCCAGTCCCTTCTCCGCGCTCAAGGACTTGTTCTAAAAAACCGTTCTGTTACAATAGCAAGGTTCGTCTATTACACATGCCTGAGGACTTCGACCGCGTGTGGCCTGCCCCAAACGGGGACGGCTGCGGATTCGGGGGTTGAGTTGGGCAGAGGAGCGGAAGCGCCACCCGTGCTTCCCACAAACAAAAAAAGGAGCGACCATGGCAACGACTGTCAACGTCAAGACGCTGCTCGACGCAGCCGTCCACTTTGGGCATCAGACCCGCAGGTGGAACCCCAAGATGAAGCCGTACATCTTCACCGACCGCAACGGCATCTACATCATCGACCTCAAACGCACCCTCATCGAGCTCGACAAGGCGTATTCCTTTGTGAGCGAGCTTGCCCTGCGCGGCGGCAACCTGCTGTTCGTGGGTACCAAGAAACAGGCGCAGGAGCCCGTTGCCAAGAACGCCGAACGCTGCGGCATGCCCTACGTCAACAACCGTTGGCTGGGCGGTATGCTCACGAACTTCGTCACCATCCGCTCGCGCGTGACCCACATGGAGGAGCTTGAGGCCATGGATGCCGACGGCCGCATGGCGTCCCTGCCCAAGAAGGAGCAGATCCTCCTGCACAAGGAGCTGGGCAAGCTCCAGGCCAACCTCAACGGCGTGCGCAATATGAAGGCGGTCCCCCAGGCCATCTTCGTGATCGACACCAAACGCGAGGAGATCGCCATCCATGAGGCACACCGTCTCGGCATCCCCGTCATCGGCATCCTCGACACCAACGCCGACCCCGACGAGGTCGATTTTGGCATCCCGGCCAACGACGACGCGATTCGCGCGGTCGACCTGCTCTGCAACGTCATCGCCGACGCGATAATCGCCGGCTCGACCACCGCAGTCATCTCCGAGGCCGAGATGGCCAGCGCCCCCAGCGCCTCCGTCGCCGCTGCCCCCGCCACTCCCGCTATCGAGCCCTCTGTCGCCGAGGCCCCCGCCCCCGAGGCTGTGCAACCCCCCGCCCCCAAAGCCGCAGAAGCTCCCGCCCCCGAGGTTGCAGAGACCCCCGAGCCAACTCCCGCCGAGTCCGCCCCTGCGCCCGAGGAAGGGAAGGAATAACCATGGCAGAGATTACCGCACAGCTTGTCAAAGAGCTGCGAGAGATGACCGGTGCCGGCATGATGGAGTGCAAGAAGGCGCTCACCGAGGCCGAAGGCGAGATGGAGAAGGCCGTCGACGTCCTGCGCACCCGCGGCCTGGCGGCTGCCGCCAAGAAGGCCGACCGCGCTACCAACGAGGGCCTCGTCGTCGCGCTCCTCTCCGACGATGCCAAGGCCGGCGCACTCGCCAAGGTCAACTGCGAGACCGACTTCGTCTCGCGCAACGAGGTCTTTGGCGGTTATGCCGCCAAGGTTGTCAAGGCTGTCCTCGACAACGACCCCGCAAGCATCGATGCCCTCAAGGCATCCACCATCGACGGGGTGACCGTCGAGGCCCTCATCACCGACGCCATCCATACCATCGGCGAGAACATCCAGATATCCAGCTTCGTGCGCCGCAGCGTGAGCACGGGTGCGCTTGCGACCTATATCCACGGCGGCGGGCGCATCGGCGTCCTCGTCGAGTTCTCCTTTGCCAACGCTGCGACTGCGGCACATGACCAGTTCAAGGCACTCGCGAAAGACATCGCCATGCAAATCGCCGCCGCCAACCCCGGCGCCGTCTCCCGCGACGACTTCTCCGCTGAGGTCGTGGCCCACGAGGTTGAGATATACAAGGCCCAGGCCGCCGAGTCCGGCAAGCCTGAGAATATCCAGGAGAAGATGGCGCAAGGCCGCCTCGAGAAGTTCTATAAGGAGAGCGCCCTTGTCGAGCAGGCCTTTATCAAAGACCCCGACACCACCGTGCGCGCCCATATCGAGAACGTCTCAAAGGCTGTGGGCGACACCATCGCCGTCAAGGGCTTTGACCGCTTCGCCTTGGGCCAGTAGGCTTCCATCCTTCCTACCGTTGCACAACATTTAGCGGGTGCGTCCTTAACGGGGCGCGCCCGCTTTGCTATAGTTCTCTCAACCAGTAACCGCCGCTTCTCAAGACCGATTGGAGTGCTGTGGGATCATTCAAGTACAAGCGGGTCCTCCTCAAGCTGTCAGGCGAGCATTTGGCGGGCGACCAGGGCTACGGCATCGACCCCAAGGTCATCAACGGCCTGGCCAGCCAGATCAAGGACATCACCGATCAGGGCGGCATAGAGCTTGCGATCACGGTGGGCGGTGGCAATATCTTCCGCGGCATGGCGGCCTCCACCGAGGGCATGGACCGCAGCCAGGCCGACTACATCGGTATGCTCGCCACGGTGATGAACGCGCTGGCCCTGCAGGAGGCCCTTGAGCGCGCCGGCGTGTTCACCCGCGTGCAGAGCGCCATCGCCATGCAGGAGATCGCCGAGACCTATATCCGCCGCCGTGCGGTACGCCACCTTGAGAAGGGGCGCGTGGTCATCTTCGCCGCCGGCACCGGCAACCCCTACTTCACCACCGACACCACGGCTGCACTGCGCGCCTGCGAGATTGGTGCCGACGTGTTCATGAAGGCCACCAAGGTCGACGGCATCTACAGCAGCGACCCCCTCAAAGACCCCAGCGCCACGCGCTTCGAGGCCATCAGCTACCTCGACGTGCTCACGCTGGGGCTGCAGGTCATGGACACCACCGCCATATCGCTGTGCATGGACAACAAGCTGCCGCTTATCGTATTCAGCCTCGACCCCGCCACCAACATGCAACGCGCCCTCAAGGGCGAACCGGTAGGCACTGTCGTGGTATAGTCATCCTTTACGTAATCAAGCTGCGTTGTGCAAGGAGGAACCATGATTGACGAGGTAATCGGCCACCATGAGGAGCAGATGGATAAGACCGTCATCAACCTCGGCCACGAGTTTGGCTCGATACGCACTGGCAGGGCGTCGGCCGCCGCGCTGGACCGTATCCAAGTGAGCTACTACGGCACGCCCACGCCTATCACGCAGGTCGCGGGCGTCAAGACCCCTGATGCGCATATGCTTACCATTGAGCCCTGGGACAAGGCCATTCTGCGCGACATAGAGAAGGCCATCCTCGGCAGCGACCTGGGGATCACCCCCTCAAACGACGGGTCCATCATCCGCCTGCCCTTCCCGCCGCCCACCGAGGAGCGCCGCAAGGAGCTTGTCAAGCAGTGCCGCCACGTCGCCGAGGATGCCAAGGTCGCCATCCGCAACATCCGCCGCGATGCCAACACCAAGCTCGACCGCCTCATCAAGGAGGAAGACGCCTCCAAGGACGAGGTACACCGTGCCGAGGAGCGCATCCAGAAGATAACCGACACCCACATTGCCAAGGTAGACGAAGCACTCAAACACAAAGAGGCAGAGGTCATGGAGATCTAGGCAAAACACCCTTGAAAGCACAGGCATCCGTGGCACTCACCAACCAACGACTTAAGGAGCTTTTCGCTCCTGCACCATCCACCATCGACCTCGATGCGCTCGATCCCGCGCGCATCCCTTCGCACATCGCCGTCATCATGGACGGCAACGGCCGTTGGGCGCAGCAGCGCGGCCTCAAGCGCGCAGCCGGGCATAAGGCCGGCATCAAGGGCGTGCGCGCCCTTATCCGCACCAGCAACGACCTCGGCGTGCGCTACCTCACCATCTACTCGTTTTCCACCGAGAACTGGAGCCGCCCGCTCCAGGAGGTCAAGACCCTCATGACGCTCTTTGCCAACACGATGGCAGCTGAGCTTGCGGGCATGCATAAAGAACACGTGCGCATACGGGTCATTGGCGACCTGTCGCTGCTACCCGCCAGGACGCGCACGACCTTTGAGGATGCCGTCACGCAAACAGCCAATAACACCGGCATGACCCTCGTAATTGCGGTCAACTACGGCTCCCGTCAAGAGATACTCAGTGCCGTGCAAGCAATCGCCCGCGCCGCCGCAAAGGGCGACCTTGCGGAGCAGGATGTGGATGCCCTCGACCCTGCGGCCTTCTCCACCTACCTCCAAACGGCAGGGATTCCCGACCCCGACCTGCTCATACGCACGAGCGGGGAGTACCGGCTTTCTAATTTCCTGCTCTACCAGATAGCCTACAGCGAACTTTATGTGACATCTACGCTCTGGCCCGATTTTGACAAGTACGAGCTGCTGCGGGCAATCATAGACTACCAGCAGCGTGAACGACGCTTTGGCGGGGTATGAATGAGCAGGGCTAGGGGTGAGCCAGGGACGGGAGGGCGGTCCCCCCGCGTCGAGGCGGTACGTAAGAGGGTCGTTGCTGCCGGAGAGAAAGTTGCGCCGGCGCAAGGGGACGTGCGCGCGGGCAAGCGTGGGTGGTCGAGCCTCAAGACGCGCGTGGTGACGGCCGCTGTATTCTCGCTTTCGACCGTGGCCCTGATACTCATAAGCATGGTTACCACCGTTGTCGCCGTCGCGGTGCTCTCGGGGCTCTGCGCCTTTGAGTTCTATACGATGCTGCGCGCCGACGCCAAGCTTCCCAACGTGCTCGTGGGAACCGTCACTGCGGCGCTGTACCCCGTGACCTATGCGGTCTGGCAGTTCAACGGGGTCCTGAGCCTCACCACGGCCTTTGCGGTGGTGCTCCTCGTATGGTACGTGTTCGATACGCACTCGCGCGTCACCGACATCGCGATAACGCTCTTTGGTGCGCTCTACACCGGCCTCATGCTCACGTCACTCGTGATCATCCGCGAGATCGTGCCTGGCTTCTGGGGCGGTGCCCTGGTGTTCGCGATACTGTTGAGCGTGTGGGCAAACGACGCGCTGGCGTTCTTTGTGGGGTCACGCTTTGGCAGGCACAAGATGGCGCAGCATATCTCGCCCAAGAAGTCGTGGGAAGGGTTCTGGGCCGGCATGGTGGCCTCCGTCGCCATCTGGTGCCTTATCCCGCTCATCCCCGGTATGAGCCTCCACTATGCGTGGGCGGTCGTGGGCGGCATCGCCTGTGGCTGGATAGGCATCCTGGGCGACCTTGTCGAGTCGCGCATCAAGCGTGGTACCGGCCACAAGGACTCCGGCAACCTCCTCCCCGGCCACGGCGGGTTCCTCGACCGCTGCGACTCGCTGATACTGGTGGCCGCCATGGCCTCCCTCATCCTCCGCTTTAGCGGCATCTTCTAACAAAAAAGCCCCCGCCTGAGCGAGGGCTTAATAGCTTGGCATCTCTCACACTGCCGGGGTCAGCCCTTTACAGCGGGGTCTTCCTTTGTGGACTGGAAGATCTCGCCTATGCTTCCCACCACACTGGTGAGGCCTTTGAGCTCAAGCGGCATGAATATCTTGGTGGCATTGCCGTTGGCGATGTACTTGAGCGTCTCGATGTAGCGCACGGCCAGCAGGTCGTCTGAGGGATTGCCCTCGTGGATGGCGCTGTAGACGTTCTTGATGGCCTGCGACTCGCCGTCGGCGATGAGTATCTTTTGCTGCCGCTCGGCCTCGGCGATCTCTTTGATAGCGCTGGCCTTGCCCTCGGCCTCGAGGATGGCGCTCTGCTTGGTTCCCTCGGCGCGGGCGATGGCGGCGTTACGGGCACCCTCGGCCTCGAGGATGGTGGCACGGCGCTCGCGCTCGGCCTTCATCTGGCGGTGCATCGCCTGGGTGACGTCGGCGGGCGGCTCGATACGCTGGAGTTCGACGCGCACAACGCGCACCCCCCATTTGTCGGTGGCGTCATCGAGGATATTGCGCAGCGTGACGTTGATCTTCTCACGGCTTGTGAGCGACTCGTCAAGCTGCATCTCGCCTATGACGTTACGCAGGTTGGTCTGCGCGAGCTTGGTGGCGGCGAGGTAGAAGTTGGTGACGTTGTAGATGAGCTTGAAGGGGTCGGTGGCCTCGTAGTAGACCACTGCGTCAACGGTGACGGCGACGTTGTCCTTCGTGATGACCTCCTGCGGCGGCACGTCCACGACGTTCTCGCGCATATCGACCTTGGTCACGCGGTCGAGGAAGGGGATGAGCAGGTGCAGACCGGGGTCCCAGGTGCGCTGGTACTTGCCCAGGCGCTCGACCACGCCCTTCTCGTAAGGGCGGATGATGCGTACCGCGCGCACCGCAAAGACGAGGATGACGATGACAATCACGAGGGCAAGAACCGTGAATCCCCCCAATACCGAGGCAAAATCTTCCATACGTACTCCCTTCCTTTCCTGTAACGTTAAAACCTATTGCTCGACACGTACGATGAGGTGCGTGCCGTCGACTCCCATGACCCGTACCCTCGTGTTAACCTGGGGTACGCTGCCGTCCTCGGTGAGCACGTTCCACTCCTCGCGGTCAACGCGCGCGCGGGCCTCTCCCTCGGGCGCGTCGCCCCTGATAACCACCCCGATACTCCCCACGAGCCGGTCGACCCCGCTCTTCTTCGCCGTCTCGATGGTAACTTTCTTCGCGAACGGCCGCAGCAGGAACAGGGCTATCAACGATATGACGATAAAGAGCACCCATTGGATGGGCAGCGGGGCCCCAAGCGCGTTTGCCACGGCAGCTACTGCGGCGCCAACGGCGAAGGGCAGCATGAAGAACGAGCCAGTGAACATCTCGCCCACGCAGAGCGCGGCGGTAAGAACCACCCAGATCCAAAACCACGGCAAGGCCTCCATGACCAGCTCCTCTCGTCCAACGCCCCTTTGATGCCAACCTACGCACGCCCAAAACGGCATGCCCTCATCTTACGCTATAATCTAGCCTTTGCGAAGTAAAGTTACCGATTTTGAGGAGAAGACCATGCGTCACGCTATCGCGCGTATCGTCCTTGACGCTATCGAGGCAGCGGCCGGGGCCAGCGAGCTCAAGCTCGACTACACCCCCGAGACGGCAGTCGAGCGTCCGCGCGACCCTGCCAACGGCGACTGGGCGACAACCGTCGCACTGCGTCTGGCCAAGGAGCTGGGGCGCCCTCCACGCGAGATAGCCCAGGCCATCGCCGCCCACATCCCCACCACTGCCACCAGCATCGTTGCCGCCGTCGAGGTGGCGGGGCCGGGCTTTATCAACCTGCGCCTCTCCAATGACTGCTTGCACCAGGCCGTGCGCGATGCGCATGAGCAGGGGCGCTCATATGGCCGCAGCAACGAGGGGGAGGGGCGCACCGTGAACGTCGAGTTTGTGAGCGCCAACCCCACCGGTCCCCTGCATGTGGGGCATGGGCGCTGGGCGGCGCTGGGCAACGCGTTGGCCAACGTGCTTGAGCATGCTGGCTGGCAGGTGACGCGCGAGTTCTATATCAACGACGCGGGCGTGCAGATGGATGTCTTTGGACATTCGGTCGCGCTGCGCTACCTTGAGCTGCACGGCCGCACCATCGAGATGCCCGAGAACAGCTACGGCGGCAGCTTTGTTGTCGACATCGCGCAGCACATCAAGGACGAGGAGGGCGAC
>JAITNB010000130.1 GCA_031290695.1 Coriobacteriales bacterium
CAACAGCATCGAGGCGGTTGTGCGGCGCTATACGTCGACGGTCTACGGCGTCGCGTTGACGCACACGGGCAACCGCAGCGATGCCGACGACGTGTTCCAGGAGGTGTTCCTCGCCTACCATCGCAGCAACCCCGCGCTCACTAGCGAGGAACATCGCAAGGCCTGGCTCATCCGCACCACGCTCAACCTCTCACTCAAGGTGACCCAGGGCAGTTGGCGCCAAAAAGTCGTCCCCTTCGCCACGCTAAGAGAGACCGGCCCTGCGAGTAAGCACGAGCCGTTTGACCTCGCCGCCGCCCCACCCCTCGGCGGCTCGGCGAGCGAGACAACCGCACGGCCCGCAGACTTCGCGTTTGAGACCACCACGCAGGACCTCGTCTTTGATGCCCTGCACGGCCTGCCTGAGACGTACCGAAGCGTCCTGCACCTGTTCTACTTTGACGATCTCCCCGTTAAGGCTATCGCCGCGCTACTGGACCTTGAGCCGGGTGCCGTAAAGACCCGCCTGTCCCGCGGACGCGACCTGATGCGCGAGAAATTGAAGGGAGTGTTTAACCATGCATGAGGACACCGAGAAAAACCTGTTTCCCAGCGACGAGAGCCCCGAGCTTTCGGATGAGCTCAGGGATACCCTCCACCGTATGCGTGACCAGATGGAGCCATCAGCCCAGGTGGTTGACGAGCTGCTTGCCGCTGTGTCGCAGGAAGCCGCAAGCCCTCCGGTAGTGTCGCATGAGCCACAGCACGTGGCGCATAAGAAGGGCAGCCCCTGGCGCTTTGTCGCCGCAGCCGCAGCAGTGGTGCTGGTGGTCGTGGCGGGCTTTGCACTGTTGCAGCCGGGCGGGTTTACAAAACCAACCACCACCCCCAGCGCGAGGCCACCGCTTACCGGCAGCAGTATAGGCGGGGTCTACTCCCCTGCCTCCTACGAGGAGCTTTATAACTCGCTGCAGTCGTTCTGGAGCGAGATGTACAGCGCACGTGACACTGGCGATATTGTGTTTGAAACAGACGCCATCTTAATGGAAGACTCGGTCGCCGGAAGCGCCGCCACTGCAGAAGCCAGCACCCCTCAGGCAACCGAGTCCGGTGAGACTACAGCAGCCCCCATCGCGCCATCCGCAGATACTCCCACATCAGACCCCTCCGCGTCCGCTCCCCAGCTCTCTCCCTCCCCCACCCCCACCGCCCCAGCCACCACCGAAGGCGACGGTACCAATCCCCCCGCTCTCGAAACCGTCACCGAGACCAGCTCCGCAGATACCTCCGTGGCTCCCCAACTCGACATCGCGGCAAGCGAGACGGATGAAAGCGCGAAGGAATTGGGCTTCTCCACAACCAATACCCAGGTGCAGGAGGTTGACGAGGGGGACATCGTCAAGACTGACGGCGAGAACCTCTATATCGTCCATGGGCAGGAGGTCATCATCGCCCGTGCCGCTGGCGCGAACACGGTGGAGCTTGCGCGCTTCACGCCCCCCCTGCCTGATGTCCCCGGCGACTCTGCCAAGCAGAACGCCAGCCTGAGCGACCTCTACATCAGTGGTGATACGCTGGCGGTGATCTACTCGCTCTACCTGTACACGCCCTATGACCAAAACACGGCGGCGGGCGAAGTTGCCACGGGCTCGGCGCTGGGCTACGACGGGACGAGCACCAACACCACACAGGCCGCGCTGTACAACGTGAGCGACCCTGCAAACCCGCAGCTCATGGGCATCGTGGGGCAAGACGGGTACCTCTCGACCTCGCGGCTGTACGACAACGTGCTCTACCTTGCGACAACCTATTACGTCAACGACCTAGGCGTTGCCACCGCCGAGGACACGCGCGCCTATGTGCCGTCGCTGTACGGTGCCGCTGGCTTTGAGCGCGTGCTTGCGCCCGGCGAGGTCTGCGTCCTGCCCGAGTATGACAGCATCTCCTACACGGTGCTCTGCACCATCGACCTCACCACCGGCGCGCGCGTGAGCACCGTGAGCGTTCTGGGGCGCTGCGACACGCTGTACATGAACACGCACAACCTCTACACGGTTGAGGCGACCCAGGAGACTGAGGAGGTCGTGACCCCGCGCGATGACGCAACCAGCTATGTGGAGTACCGCGGCACCTCAAGCTCGCGCATCACGCGCTTTGCGCTTGACAGCGGCACCGTGACGCTGGCGGCGAGCGCCGTGGTACCTGGCGGGCTGCTCAACCAGTTCTCGCTTGACGAGTACCAGGGCTATCTGCGCGCCGCCTTTACCAACAACACCTGGTCGAGCTTCGTGCTACGCGACAACGCGAGCGGCGGCGAGTCGTGGGTGAGCGCATCGTCGAGCTTGGACGACGGCCAGGAGCAGAGCAACGCGCTCTATGTGCTTGACAGCGCACTTGCCATCGTTGGCCGCGTCGAGGACCTGGCGGCCGGCGAGCGCATCTACTCGGTGCGCTTCGACGGCACGGTGGGCTATTTGGTGACCTTTCGCCAGACCGACCCGCTGTTCGCCGTCGACCTGAGCAACCCCACCGCACCCGCCGTGATGAGCGCCCTCAAGATCCCGGGCTTCTCCCAATACCTGCACCCGTTTGCCCCCGGCCGCCTCTTTGGCTTAGGCATGGATGCCGACGCAAACACCGGCACCACGCAGGGCATGAAGATGAGCATGTTTGACACCAGCGACCCCTACGACGTCACCGAGCGTACCACCCTCCTGCTGGGGTCTGGCTATGCCGAGGCCCTCTACAGCCACAAGGCAATCCTTATCGACCCCGCTCAAGACATCATAGGTTTTGCTGCAGAGATATTCGCGGATCAATCCAGCTCCAACGCCCCCACCTCATGGGAGCCTTTATACCAGTACCTGGTCTTTGGCTACAGCGACAAACAGGGCTTCTACGAGCGCGCCGCCATCGACCTGCCGAGCTGGTACTACGGCACGCGCGGCCTGTTCATCGGCGAGTATTTCTATGTAGTGACCGGCAACCAGGTGGGCGTCTTTGACCTCGCGACCTTTGCCGAGGTAGCCTGGGTGGAGCTTCCTGTGAGCGAGGACAACGGCTACGGCTACGGTGGCGGCGGCATCATCATGCCCTTGGCTGTGCCTGAGGTGGCTATCGACGAGTGACGCTGGCTTAGCTCATTCCCGGACCAGACACGAGAATCCAGGGAAGCAGGGGGCCATCCCCTGCTTCCCTTTTTAGCTTGGCTTTACGCTCCCTTGGATGCTTCATGAGAATCATTCCCGTGAGGGTATACAAGCGAAAAGGTTTGCGGGTATACTGGCACAGGCAGGTGGCGGGGAGTCGCCTGCGTCATGTCAATGGCCTTTGATGGCCAAAGAGGAGGAGAGAACCATGAGTAAAGAAAAAAAGATCGATGTATCACGTAGGCAGTTCCTGGCCGGTGCTGGGCTTGCCGGGCTTGGGGTGGCGGCCGTTGGGATTGCGGGTTGTTCGCCCACGCCTTCCCCATCGGGCGACGGCACCTCGAGCGGAGACGCATCTGGCAGCGGCGCCAGCAGTGCGGCCAACTCCGCATCGCTGAATGGCAATCCGATAGGTGCCAACGCAGCGGTAGACTGGAAGTTCCTCGCGCCGCCCGACCCTATCCCCGCCGATCAGATCACCGCGACTGAGGAGTGGGACGTCCTCGTCATCGGCTGCGGCTGGGCCGGCGTAGTCGCCTCGACTTCTGCGGCCGAGCAAGGTGCAAAGACCCTTGCTATCGATAAGGGCGAGACGTTCTCGGGCCGCGGCGGCCACATCACCGCCTATGGCTCCAAGGTCGTCCAGCAGTACATCGACGAGGGCTGGATTCCCCCCACCGACTATTCGCATGTTGTGCGCCGCCTGATTGAATGGGCAACCGGCCGCGTTAAGGAGCCGCTGTTGTGGACGATTGCCAAGAAGTCTGGCGCCTGCATGGACTGGCTCGTTGACCTGGTGGCCGACTCTGGCCTGCATCCCACCATGTGGTGCGGCTATTACAAAGGCCCCGACTACACTGAGGCCCCCGTCACCCACTTCTTCTATGACGACACCACCGACTTCATCTACCTCGACGGTGTCTCGCATGGCCTGGGTATGGATGTCCTGATCCCCGCCGTCATCAAGAAAGGCGAGGAGTTTGGTGTGGAGTATCGTTACAACACCCCCTCCGTCCAGCTGCTTCGCGAGGACAACGGCCCCGTTACAGGTGCCATCGTAGGTACAGAAGGCGCTTACACCCAAATCAATGCCAAGGCGGTCATCATCGCTACGGGCGACTACCTGGACGATGACGAGATGCGCTCAAGGTATCAGCCCTTCTCCTGGGTCGCCGACAGCCGCCTTTACATGCCCGGGCTTATCAGCACCGGTGACGGGCACAAGCAGGTCCTGTGGGCGGGAGGCGCCATGCAGGAGTCTGAGCCGCACTGCGCAACCATCCACCTGGAGTCCGGTGCCCAGAGCTACAACTTCCTGCATGTGAACGCAGAAGGCAACCGCTTTATGAACGAGGATGTCAACACGCAGTCGAAGTCATGCGTCAAGTCGTACCAGCCCGATGGCGGCACAACGTTCACCGTCTATGACGCCAACTCGCTCCAAAGCTTTGCCACCTCTTGCAACGACGGTATCTCGGGCGGCATCTCGTCAGACCAGCAGTACCGTCGTTATGGCGTACCGTTTGACATGGACCTGGAGCTTCAATTGCGCCAGGCAAAGATTGACCAGGGGCTGCTGTTTCAAGCGGATTCCCTCGAAGAACTTGCAAGCGCAATGGGTGTCCCGGCCGAGAACCTCACGGCAACCGTCGACCGCTATAATGAGCTGGTGGCCAAGGGCAACGATGACGATTTTGGCAAGCGCCCCGAGATCCTGTGGCCCGTTGACACCCCGCCGTTCTTCGCCGGTCAGCTTATCTCAACATTGCTCGCCGCCAACGGCGGTCTGCGCCAGGACGCCGATGCCCGCATACTCGATGAGGACAACAAGGTGGTCGAAGGCCTGTATGTGTGCGGCGCAGCCGGTGGCCAGTACTTCTCAAACGACTACCCCACCATCAACCCCGGCACCAACCACGGCCGCTGCCTGACCTTTGGGCGCATCGCCGGCATCAACGCTGCCGGTGGCGAGGCAGACACCGTAATCCCCGACCTCAAGATCAT
>JAITNB010000135.1 GCA_031290695.1 Coriobacteriales bacterium
GACATGGGCAAACGAACCGTCATACCCTTTGGCCCCCAGCACCCGGTGCTGCCCGAGCCGGTGCATCTCGACCTCGTTATCGAGGACGAGAAGGTCGTCGAGGCGATACCGCAGATAGGCTTCATACACCGCGGCCTTGAAAAGCTCGTGCAGAAGAAGGACTACACGACCTTTGTCTCGGTGACCGAGCGCATCTGCGGCATCTGCTCCTTTGGCCACAGCCTGGGCTACTCGCAGACCGTCGAGGCCCTCATGGGTGTCGAGATACCCCGCCGTGCCGAGTTCCTGCGCGTGATATGGCATGAGCTCTCGCGTATCCACAGCCACCTGCTCTGGCTCGGCCTGCTCGCCGACGGCTTTGGCTACGAGAACCTCTTCATGCAGTGCTGGCGCCTGCGCGAGCGCGTGCTCGACATATTCGAGGCGACCACCGGCGGCCGCGTCATCCTCTCTGCCTGCAACGTGGGCGGCGTCAACCAGGACATCTGCGACGAGGACCTGCGCGGCATCGTACGCACGCTCGACGGTATGCGCGGCGAGTACGGCGAACTGCTCAAGACCTTCATAAAAGACCGCTCGGTGGAGAACCGCCTGGGCGGCGTGGGCTATCTGAGCAAGAAGGACTCCCAGGACCTCTGTACCGTAGGGCCCTTCGCCCGCGCCTCCGGCATCGAGGAGGATGTGCGTATGTTTGGCTACGGCGGCTACGGCGCGCTTGCCTCCTTTGAGCCCATCACCTCCGAGCGCGGCGACGGCTACGCCCGTTGTGAGGTGCGCGCCCGCGAGGTACTGCAGTCGATGGACATCATCGCCGAGATTGTTGACAAGATGCCCGATACCCCCATCGCCGTGCCGGTCAAAGGCGCGCCCGAGGCGGGCGCCATCGCCGTCTCGCGCCTTGAACAGCCGCGCGGCGAGTGCTTCTATTATGCTAAAGGAAATGGCACAAAGTTCCTCGACCGCTTTCGCATCCGCACCCCAACCTCGCAAAACATCGGCGGCATGACGATGACGCTGCGAGGCTGCGACCTGGCCGACGTGCCTTTGAACGTATTGACCATCGACCCCTGTATCAGCTGCACCGAACGATAGGGAGTATACAGACCATGGGAAGCTTCTACCTTACCAAGATGTCGCTGCGCAACCTCTTTAAGAAGCCGGCCACCAAGATGTACCCGGTAGCGGCACCCGTCTATACGCCCATGACCAAGGGCCATGTTGAAAACGACATCGAGACCTGCATCCTCTGCGGCATCTGTGAGAAGAAATGTCCCACGCTGGCCATAGTGGTGGATAAGCCCGCCGAGACGTGGACCATCGACCCCTTTGCGTGTATCCAATGCTACACCTGCATACGCGCCTGCCCCAAGAGTTCCCTTACGATGTTGCCCCAGTACACCGGCGCAAGCACCGGGAAGTACCTGCGCTCTGTCACGAAGCCCGAGCCCACCCCCGAGGAAAAAGCCGCCCGGGAGGCCGCCGCCCGGGAGAAGGAGGCCCGCATAGCCGCCGCGAAGGCCGCAAAAGCTGCCAAAACCGAAGCTGGTCAAGGCCAATGAGCTGCCTCCTCTGGTCTTACGGTATACTGTATCCTCTGGAATCCTTCGACAGTTTGAGGTCTTTGAGTGGGCGCCCACGTCACAAACAAGGTACTGACCATAGCAAACCTGTTGTCGCTTATCCGGCTCCTTTTGGTGCCGGTGTTCTTCGTGCTGTTCACACACTACCATAACGACATCCTCGCCTTCATCGTGTTTGTCATAGCCGCCGGCACCGACTGGATCGACGGCCAGGTCGCGCGCGCGACCCATACCGTGTCAAAGCTGGGCCAGCAGCTCGACCCGCTTGTCGATCGCGTCCTCATCATCATTGGCGTGATCTCCGTGTTTATCGTGGGCAGGGTGCCCCTCTGGGTACTCGTGGTACTCGTTGCGCGCGATGCGGTCATGTTCTGTCTTACCATCTATATGAGACGCCGGTGGAACCGCAGCTTCAAGGTCATCTTCCTGGGAAAGCTCACGACGGCCGTCGTGATGGCCGGCTTCGCGTCACTGGTGCTCGCCTGGCCCCTTGTCCCCGGCGCCGGACTGGCCGAGGTGTCCTTCCTCCCGGGATGGGGAGCGGCCTCGGCACCCCTCGGCATCTGGCTCCTCTATGTGGGCATGTTCATCTCGTGGACAACCGGCATCATCTACCTCTATAGGGGGACGCGTCCCACGGGCCCCAAAACCGATGAGGATGACGCAGGAGCAGGGGAGGGCCTGCTGTGACCGCGTCCCGCGACAACCGTCGGCGCAATACGGCCCGGGCCTCACGCTCCCCCAATACCTGGCAGCGGCATACGGACGGTATGGCCCTGCCTACAGCCGAGAAGCCTGTGAACAAGCGCAGCACCATCGATGGCAAGCGCGCCATCGAACGGCTCAATGCCGCAGCCGACAAGCGCCAGGGCAGGAAGCGCTCAAAGCACGCGGGCCCCGGCACGGCCCCCGGCAAGACGCAGAGGCTGTTTAACTCTCCTGCCAGGGCGCGCGTGGGCGTGGCCGTCCTCCTTGTCATTATCATCGTAGGCGGGTTCTCCGCAGTAGACGGCATAGCGAGCCTTGGCAGGATACACCGAGGTGTCACGGTGGCCGGCATCGATGTTGGCGGCATGAGCACCGCCGCCGCCGCCGCCCTTATCGAGACAGAGCTCACCGCCGCCGCCGCCGCACCCATCGACCTGTTTGCCGACGAGGACGCCGCGCAAAAGGGAGCAAGCGACACAGCCCCCATCCTTGACGCCATCGCGTCGTACCAGAGTGGCAGCCAGCCCGCCAGCACGCGGTCCTGGCGCATCACGACCAGCTCGCTCGGCGCCTATGTGGACGGTGAGGGGCTGGCACAACAGGCCTATGCTGTGGGGCGCGGGCTCGACTTCCTGCCTAGCCGCCTTGTGGCCAACATCCAAGGTGTCGCCCTCGACGCGCACCTCGTCTACGACACGGCGCAGCTCGCGGCGCTTGAGGACGTGCTCACGCAATCGACCGGTAACCCCATGCGCAACGCCGGCATCCGGTTTGACAACGGGGTGTTCGTCGCCGAGGACGGCGAGGACGGCTATGTTGTCGAGCACACGGTCTTCGTCGAGCAGCTCGACCGGGCCTTCCTCACCAGCACGCGCTCCCTTGTCGTCCCGATGGAGTCGACGGAGAAGGCCGTAGGCCTCGCCCAGGCCCAGGAACTCGCCCGTATGGTGCAGGAATGTATCGCACAGCCCATTGTCCTTGCCTATGGGAAGGATTTGTGGGAGCTCTCAGGCAACAAGCTGGGCCCCTGGGTTGGCACCTCGGTCGAACAGGATGGCACGGGGTACCGCCTCACGGCGCACATCGACCCTGAGAAGCTCAAGGACGGCCTTGGCCAGGTCGTCGGCGACATCAACCCCGGCATCCCCGCCAGGGACGCGTCGTTTAAGGTCACAGGCGGGCAGGTCGCCGTTGTCCCCTCGGCTGCTGGCGAGGGCATCGACTTCAAGAGGCTCGCCGCCGACCTTGACGGCATACTCTTCTCCGGCACACCCGCCGAGCGCACGGTGTCCTTGACCATAGGCACCCTGGAGCCCGAGGTCACCACCGCCGATGCCGAGGCGATGCACATCACACAGAAGATTGCCACCTACACGACCTCGTACTCCGGCACCTCCGCTGCCACCGTGGCCAACATCCAGCTTGCGGCCGACCTCATCAACGGCTCGCTCATTGCCCCACAGCAGGTGTGGTCGTTCAACGGGACCACCGGCGAATGCACGGCCGCCCGCGGGTTCCAGGAGTCCAAGGCCATCTATGGCGACGAGCTTGTCGATGAGATAGGCGGCGGTATCTGCCAGGTGGCCACGACCATCTTCAATGCAGTGTTTGAGTCGGGTTATCCCATTGCCGAGCGCTATAACCATTCCCAGTACCTCGCCAAATACCCCGACGGCCGTGATGCGGCAGTCTCATGGCCAGGCCTCGACTTCAAGTTCCAAAACGACACCAAAGACTGGGTGCTCCTCATCCTCAGCTATGACGATACCGGCATAACCGCCACACTTTGGGGGACCAGCCCAGGCTATACCGTAGGGCAGCAGGTCTCCGATTGGGCGACGGGCGACAAATACCCCACGAAGAAGGTTGACGACCCCGAGATGCTTGAGGGGCAGACCAGGGTAGAGACCAAGGGCGAGGACGGCAAGATCATCTACGTGACGCGTTACGTCTACAACGCGAGCGGCGACTTGCTGCGTGAAGGCAAGCTGCGTTCTGCCTACGAGCCGGTGACCGAGGTCATACGGGTGGGTACGAAGAAGGACCCCAACGAGCAGCCCGCCGCCAGCCCGCCGCCCGCCGCTGACCCTCAGCCCCCGGCCCCGTCCCCCGAGACGCAGGCACCCGACCCCACGCCCGCAGGGTGACAGTACCCGATGATTCCGGTATGGTATAGCACGATGTAGTGATGACTGCTTTGTGGAAGAGAGAGGAAGGACGACCGTGTCTGATGTGACGAGAACGGTGGTTGGCGGGGAACGCTACTTCCAGCCCGCGGTAGAGAAGATGGGGCGCGACGAGCTCAACAGCCTGCAGCTCGAACGTCTCCGCAAGACGGTGGCCAACTGCTATGAGAACATCCCGTTTTACCACAAGGTGATTGACGCCAAGGGCATCGACCCTTATGCGATCGCGTCCCTTGACGACCTGCACGCGCTGCCCTTCACCACGAAGCAGGACATGCGCGATGCCTACCCCTTTGGCCTCTTCGCCATCGACGTGCATGACCGCGCGGTGCAGCGGCTGCATGCGTCGTCGGGGACAACCGGCAATGCGACCGTGTGCGGGTATACGCAGTACGACCTCGACTGCTGGGGGGACTGTTTTGCGCGCAATATCGCGCAGGTGGGCGGCGGCCCCGAGTCGATCCTGCAGGTCTCCTACGGGTATGGGCTCTTTACCGGAGGCCTGGGCGCCCATGAGGGCGGTATCCGTATGGGCGCGACGATCCTGCCCATGTCGAGCGGCAACACCAAGCGCCAGGTGCAGATGATGAAGGACTTTGGCAGCGACATACTCGCCTGCACGCCGTCGTATGCCCTGCTCATCGCCGACACAGCCATCGAGATGGGGTATGACCCAGCGACCGAGTTCAAGGTGTCGGGGGCGATTCTCGGTGCCGAGCCCTGCTCGCAGGGGATGCGCGCGGAGATCGAGCGCAAGCTCGGCGTCACGGTTGTCGACATCTATGGGCTCTCGGAGGTCATGGGCCCTGGCGTGTCGTGCGAATGCCGGTACCAGGATGGCCTGCATGTGGCCGAGGACCACTTCATCATCGAGATCATCGACCCCGAGACCCTTGAGCCAGTTCCCGACGGGCAGTGGGGCGAGGTGGTGTTCACGACACTCACAAAAGAGTGTTCGCCGCTTATTCGCTATCGTACTCGTGATATATCACGTATCATCCCCGGCGACTGCGCCTGTGGGCGCACCCTGCGCCGCATGGACCGCATCACGGGGCGTACCGACGACATGCTCATCATCCGCGGCGTCAACGTGTTCCCGAGCCAAATACAACAGGTCATCACGGCCTTTGACGAGGTCACGTCGTACTACCAGATCATCCTCACGCGCGAGGGGCCGCTTGACCACGTGACCCTCAAAGTCGAGACGGTGCCCGAGTTCGACTTTGACGAGATACGCCGCATCGAGGATCTGCAGCGCCGCATTGTCGCCGAGCTCAAGAGCAACCTGCAGGTATCGGTCGAGGTGAAGGTTGTGGAGCCCAAATCCATCGAGCGCAGTGAGGGCAAGGCCAAGCGCGTCTTCGACCTCAGAGAGACAGGTGAGTGACATGATCGACCAGGTTACTGTTTTCCTTGAGAACGACAAGGGCAGGCTCGCCGCGCTGTGCCGCACCCTGGGGGAGGCGCATATCTCCATGCACGCCCTCACCCTTGCCGACACCGCCGACTACGGCGTGGCGCGCATCATCGCCGACACACCGGCACAGGCGGTCGAGATGCTGCGCGACAAAGGCTACCGTGCCAAGCTCACGCGGGTCTACGCCGTTGCGGTACCCAACCACGCCGGCGGCCTCGCCCAGTTGCTTGAGGCCTTTGATGCCGCACAGGTCAACGTGGAGTATGCCTACTGCTTTAGTATGAACCAGGCCGAGGCCATCGATGTCCTGCGCATCGACCAGGAAGATGCGGCCCCCGCCATCATCGCACAGGCCGGCTACCGGCTCCTGGAGGCCAACGATCTCTATGCGCTCTAACGCCCTGCGGCTCCTCCTCGCCCTCGCGCTGCTTCTTGGCAGCGCGGCGGCGGGCCTTGGCACGCTGCCCCCTGCCTTCGCCGACCAGCGCCCTGGCGATACCGTCAACGGCACCCCCATCGGCGACCTTGCCCCACCGGCCGAGGACCTCCCGAGCATCACCGCCAGCTACGCCGGCATCTGCACCGGGGACGGCACCGTCCTCTGGGAGCGCGACGCAAACACCCAGACCCCTATGGCATCCACCACCAAGATAATGACCGCGCTTATCGCCTTGGAGAACAGCGCGCCTGAGACCCCGATGATGGTGACGGTGGGCGCGAGTGTGACCGATGGCTCGACCGCCGGTCTGGAGGCGGGGCAGACCCTCACGCTGCATGACCTCCTCTACGCCCTCATGCTCCCCTCGGGCAACGATGCCGCGGTGGTCATCGCCGAGAATATCGCGGGTACCACGTTCTCGTTCGTCGACCTGATGAACGAGAAGGCCAAGGCCCTGGGCATGGCCAACACGCACTTTGCCGACGTGCACGGCCTTAGCGACGAGGACCACTACACAACGGCGAACGACTTCCTCATACTCACTCGTGCCGCCATGCAGGAGCCGCTGTTCAGAGAGGTCGTCGGCACCCGCGAGATAACGGTGACCATCGACGGCGAGGAGGTCAAGTGGGAGAGCACCAACCTCCTGTTCGACCTCATGCCCAACGCCACCGGTGTCAAGACCGGCTTCACCGACCTTGCGGGCTATTGCTTTGTTGGCACTGCGCAGCGCAACGGCATCGAACTCTACGCCGTCATCTTCCATGACACCGTCGACGACCCCCAGCCGCGCTTTGATGACGCGGCGGCGCTGCTCGAATGGGGCTTTAGGCATTACCGCCGTGTCGAGCTCATCAACACGAAGCAACTGGTGGGTACCATGGCCCTCACAAGCTGGCTCGACAAGAATGTGGAGGCCTATGTCCCGGCGACCATCAACCTCGAGCTCTTTGACCTCGATGGCCCCATCTCCCAGGAGATCCTCCTTGAGGACTGGGAGGGCGCGGTGCGCAAAGGCGCCATCTGCGGCTCCATCATCTGGTCCCAGAATGGCGAGGTCCTCGCGACCTCCGACCTCATGGCTGCCCAGTCTGTCCCCGAGCCCAGCTT
Organism: Coriobacteriales bacterium; assembly: GCA_031290695.1. The sequence continues at coordinate 7,441 of JAITNB010000135.1, forward strand.
CTTCGAGGGCCTCAGCATCTCGTGGACCCGCTTCTGGGGCAACCTCTTTGGCAACCTTGAGGTGGAGAAGACCGAGATAACCCTCTCAGACACCCTCACCCTCCCCATGATCCCTCCTCCGTCCAGCGAGCCACAGGAGTAAGGCTTATGCAACCCTGCTCGTTTTGCAACTATGGCACCCTTGGCAAGCTTCGTATAAGCGGGGCGGATGCTGGGCGGTTCATCGCGACCATGACCACGGCCAACAGTGAGCGGCTCGCCCTTGTGGGTGCCGCTGCACCGGCCCTGCTGCTCACGGGCGAGGGCGAGGTCATCGACGTGGTCATGGCCATACGCACGGGCGATGCCGAGTACATGCTCACCACCAGCCCATCGGTGGCAGGGGAGGCCTTTGACTGGCTGCTTGCGCACAGCAAGTTGTGCGACGGGAACGGCCCGGTCTTCCCCTGCCTCTCTATCACAGATGAGACCATGTCACTCGCCGTCGCCGTCCTCATCGGCGCAGGGGGCAGGGCGGTACTCGACGAGCTCGTGCAGGGAACCCTTGCTGCCTCGACCATGGAATCCCTCTCTCTGGTGCAGCTCGACACGGTTCCCGTGATGGTGCTCACGTATCCCTTCCTCAAAGAGGAGGTGTTTGAGCTCTATTGTGCGCCGGGCAGGTGGGATGCCATCGAGCACGTGCTCCTGAGCTTTCCCGAGATCGACCCCATCCCACTGCAGCACTACCTCGACGCGCGCCGCGCACACGGCACCTGGTTCGCCGCCGCTGAGGATGGCGCCTACCGCTACCCCGATGAGGCAGGCCTCGCCCACCTCATCCGCCCCGATGCCAGCTACGTGGGCGCCGCAGCGCTGCAGGAAAGAACTCACAGGGACGCTCCTCTGCCGTGTTCATTGCCGGATTCATCAACAATCCCATGACAGAAGCCGCTCAGACCAAGTATCATGGAGGCAGCAAATTGAGAGAGGACTCTCAAAGGTAAGGGGCCTGTGATGAGCGATGCAAGAACGTGTCCGATATGCAACAGCAGCGTCGAGCCAGACCGCAACGAGTGTGAGCGGTGTGGCTTCAAGTTTGTGGGACGAACCGAGGAGTTCGCCGCCCCCGGGACGGGCGGGATAGCGGTTGATGCTGCCCAGAATTGCGGCAGGCCCCACCTTACTATTACCAAGGGCCCCTTGGCCGGCGAGGTGTTCTATCTCGACCCCCTTCCCGTGTCGATAGGCCGTGACCCCAATTGCGACCTCTTTCTCAACAACATGACGGTATCGCGCACACACGCGGTCATCGAACGCCTGGGCCGCAAGATGGTCATACGCGACAACAGCTCCCTCAACGGCACCTGGGTCGACGGCAAGGTCACGGATGAGGCCGAACTGGTAGAAGGGACCCTTGTGCAGATAGGCACGTTCTCAATGCGCTTCTCGTGCGCATAGCGGTTAGGAGGGCATGGCATGGGCATCAAACAGTTGAGCGTCTTCATCGAGAACCATGCCGGCACGGTAGGTCGGCTCACCAACGTCCTCGATACGGTCGGTATCCAGATTCGCGGCTTCTCACTGGCCGACACCGTTGACTACGGCATCGCCCGTATCGTCGTCGACAAGCCGCAGGCGGCCCAGGAGGCCCTTGAGCAGGCAGGCTTCCTCGTGCGCCTCAGTGACGTCCTCTGTATAGAGCTGCCCGACACGCCCGGTGCCCTTGGCCACGTCTTTACGGCGGTTGCCAAGGCAGGCGTCGATGTGCAGTATGCCTATTCGCTCGTCTCGACCTATGTGGTGCTCAAGGTCGATGACGTCAGGTTGGCCGAGGGGCAGCTTGAAGGGCAGCCCCTGCGCTTCGTTGGCCAGGAGGAGCTCGCCCTGCCCGTTGTAAGGGGCTGGTAGACGATGGCCACCCCCGCCCCCACCCGCACCTCTGCCCCCAACCAGCCCATCTACCGTCCCGCCGCCGAATGTGCCTCTCGTGATGAGATCCGCGCCACCCAGCTCGCACTTCTTAAAACGCAGGTCTCCTGGACCTACGCGCAGGTTCCCTGGTATCGCGAGCGCTTTGACGCTCTTGGCCTTGAGCCCGGCGACATCAGGACCCTCGACGATATCCGGCATATCCCCTTCACCGAGAAGTCGGCCCTGCGTGACACCTACCCCTACGGCCTGTTTGCCGTGCCGCTCGACACCATCGTGCGCATCCACGCATCGTCTGGCACCACGGGCAAGCCCATCGTCGTGGGCTACAACCAGCACGACATCGAGGAATGGCGCTACTGCATCATGTCGATGATGCAGATGGCAGGCGTCGTGCCGGGCGACCGCGTGCAGATGGCCTTTGGCTACGGCATGTTCACCGGCGGCTTTGGCCTGCACTACGGTGCCGAGGGCCTGGGCTGCATGATGATCCCGGCCGGCTCGGGCAACACCGAGCGCCACCTCATGATGATCGAAGACTACGGCACTACCGTGCTCATCGCGACCCCCTCCTACGCCCTGCACATCTGCGAGGTGGGGGAGAAGGCCGGGTTTGACTGGGCGCGGTCACAGCTGCGCGTGGGGCTCTTTGGCGGCGAGCCCTGCCCGCCCAAGCTCAAACAGGAGATAGAGTCGCGCATGCACATCACCTGCACCGACAACTACGGCCTCACCGAGGTCATGGGCCCCGGTGTCTCGGGCGAATGCCTCTCGGCCCGCCATCAGCAGCACCTCGTCGAGGACCACTTCTACTGGGAGGTCATCGACCCTGTGACGCTTGAGCCGGTACCCGAGGGGCAGGAAGGCGAGCTCGTGCTCACGCCCCTCAACAAGCAGGCGTTCCCGCTGCTGCGCTACCGCACTCGCGACCTCACGTCGGTGACCACCCAGCCCTGTGCCTGTGGGCGCACGACCGCCCGCATGGACAAGGTGCGCCACCGTAGCGACGATATGCTCATCATCCGCGGCACCAATGTCTATCCCAGCCAGTTCGAGGACGTGCTTGCGGCCGTCGAGGGCGCCAGCGCCCACTACCGCATCGTCATAGACAACGAGGCCGGCCTTGACCGCATCACGCTCCAGCTCGAGGTCGAGCCCGCCTACTTCTCAGACTCCTATGCACACATGGACGCCTTTCGCGCAAGGATTGCGGACAAGCTCAAGTCAACTCTGCAAGTAGGCGTCGTCGTGAAGCTCGTCGAGCCAAACAGCATCGAGCGCTCAATGGGAAAGACCAAGCACGTCGAGGACACACGCGGGCAGGGGTAGGGGTAATCACAACACCGCAATAAACATAAACCAAAGCGAGGATATACGCGGGCAGGGGTAGGGGAGTAGGGCGTCCGCCCCGCCCCCCGCTGTATGCCCTACTCCTCTGATGCAGGTGCCTCTTCCGCGCCTGTCGTGTAAAAGTCAAAGGTCGCGACCGTACAGGTGAGGTAGACGGCCTGGTCGGGCAGCGACCGTATCGTGTAGACCTCGTTAAAGAGGCAGGCGGCGACGCGCCAGTAGAACACACGGTCGTCAACGGCCTTGGTACCTTGGATGATGGTGTTGCCCCGTGCGTCCTCACCTTGGTACTTGACCGTGACGCCGTCACCAGTGAGCCCCTGCAGCTCCAGCAGGTGCAGTATCTCGTCGTCGATGCCGCTCGTGGTGAGGTTGACGAGCTTGAGCTTGAAGTATGAGCCCATGTCGCCCCGCGTCATGTCGAGCACCCAGGCCCCGTTGAACATACGTTGGAGCTCTTCTATCGAGTAGGCGTTGTAGGAGCCCTCGAAGAACCCGGTGAGGTCCTCCTCTGCCACCCCGTCAGGCATACGCACGATCTCACGTGCCGAGGCAGTCGCATCGGGGGAGTCGGAGCTATAGCGTGCGTTGTTGTACACGTTAAAGCCCTGCTCGATAAAAGAGTCGACGGCATCGTCATAGCCCCAGTCGATCCATTGGGTGAGGACGGGCATACCGTCGTCTATCGCCGCACGGGTCTCGCTGGCGGTAAGGGTGATGGGGTTCACAACGGTATCCTGCACCAGGGCCGTGATGGTGTTGTAGAGAAAATAGCCAAGGCCGCCCACGGCACCGCCGATGATAAGGATGGCGACGATGGTGACAATGATGGAGTGCCGGTGCTTGCCGCCCCCGCCCCGTATGCGGTAGCCGCTGTCGTGCATGTCGATGGTGTGGTAGTCCTCTGGGGAGGCGATACTGGCACTGGGCGGCGGGGCCTGCTCAAAACCCTGCTCAAAATCACGGCGTGAGCGCGACGGGCTGCGCGGGGCAGGAACCCGGTACTCGTCGGCAAAAGGGAGTTCGGGGTACGGCTCTCCCAGTGCGGCATAGCTCATCGTGGCGTTGGCGTCTGGTTCTGGTGGTGGCGGTTGCTTGAAGTGCCCAAGCGGGCGCGGCGCGGCGAGGAGCACGGGGCCGTCGTCGTCATCGTCAAAGTCGTCAAGGGAAGGTGCGTCTTCCACTGGTTTCTCGTATGGATACTCAAATGATTCGAGGAAGGTGTCAAGATCGAAATCGTCAGATCCCTGCCCGCCCATCTCAAACCTGTTGTCACTCATCGATGTCCCTTTTCTCCCGTAGGCTGCCCATGACGGGAACCACTACCCAATCATTGTAACCTATTTGGGTAGTTTTGAGATATGAGGCACGCAATCAGCCTATGGTGCCAAGGTCGAACGGGGTCTCCTGATAGACGTAGTGGTTGAGCCAGTTGGCAAAGAACTGATGCGCGTAGGTGCGCCAGCGTACCTGCGGGGGCCGCGCGGGGTCGTCATCGGGGTAGTAGTTGAGTGGCAGGTCGATGGCCAGCCCGGCCAGGGTGTCGCGCTGGTACTCGCGGTCAAGCGTGAATATGTCATATTCAAGGTGGCCGGTCACGAACACCTGGCGGTGGCCGGGTGTCGCAAAGACCACCGCCCCGGCCTCAGGCGAGCCGGCAAGCACCTTGAGGCCCGTCCCTTCGAGGTCCTCGGGAAAGACCGTGGCATAGCGTGACTGCGGCATGAGGAACCGGTCGTCGAACCCGCGCAGCAGGTAGCTTGCGTTGTCATAGACCTCAAGCTCATAGATGCCGCTCAACTTGCGCTCAAGCAGGTGCTTGTCCACACCATAGAACCATGACAGTGCGGCATTGACTCCCCAGCAGATAAAAAGCGTGCTGTACACATGCGTGCGCGACCACTCAAAGAGTGCGGTGAGCTGGCCCCAGTAGTCCACCTCTGCAAAGGGCAGGGTCTCAACCGGGGCGCCGGTGACGATGAGGCCGTCAAAGCGGCGTTCCATTGCCTCGTCGGAGGTAAGGTAGAACTCGTCCATGTGGTTGGTGGGCGTATGCTTCGAGGCATGCCCGCTCATCGAGACCAGGGTCACGCGCACCTGCAGGGGCGTGTTGGAGAGCAGGCGCAGCAGCTGCGTCTCGGTGTCGATCTTAGTGGGCATAAGGTTTACGATGGCGATCTCAAGCGGTCGGATGTCCTGTGTCTGCGCGCGCTTCTCCGTCATGAGGAAGATGTTCTCCTCATGCAGGATGTCGATAGCCGGCAGTCCATCAGGCACATTGACAGGCATACTTACTCCAAACAAAGGATACGGATAAGACCGAGCGAGTACCGCCCGGCCTTATCCCGCTCTTACGTGTCGTCTCTACGCTCCCGCACGGTTATTCCTGCGTGAAGCGTGTGCCGCAATTATACCAGCCCGAATGCCTGCTCAAGGTCGGCGATTATGTCGCGGATGTTCTCGGTGCCAATGGAGAGGCGCACGGTTGTGGGGGTGATGCCGGCGTCGAGCAGCTTCTCGGCGCTCAACTGCGAGTGCGTCGTGGAGGCCGGGTGTATGACGAGCGACTTGACATCGGCGACGTTGGCAAGCAGCGAGAACAATTGGAGGTTCTCGGTAAACGCACGCGCCTGGTCGGCGGTTCCGGCGAGTTCGAAGGTGAAGATCGTGCCGCCGCCGTTGGGGAAGTACTTGCCGTAGAGCGCATGGTCGCGGTGGTCTGGCAGGCTGGGGTGGTTGACCTTGACGACCTTGGGATGGCCCACGAGGTAGTCGACGACCTTGAGCGTGTTCTCAACGTGGCGCTCCACGCGCAACGAGAGCGTCTCGAGCCCTTGGAGGAAGAGGAAGGAGTTAAGCGGGGCGAGGGCCGCGCCGGTGTCGCGCAGCAGCGTCACGCGTGCCTTGGTGATGTAGGCGGCGGCACCTACCGCATCGGTGAACACGACGCCGTGGTAGCTGGGGTTGGGCTTCGAGAGCCCCGGGAACTTGTCGCTGGCAGCCCAGTCAAAGTTACCGGCATCGACGATGACGCCGCCTATCGAGGTCCCGTGGCCGCCAATGAACTTCGTAGCCGAATGCACGACGATGTCGGCGCCATACTCGATGGGGCGTACGAGGTAGGGGGTGGCAAAGGTGTTATCGATGACGAGGGGGATGCCGTTTTGGTGCGCGAGCGTGGCCAGCGCCTCTATGTCGACGATGGTGGAGTTGGGGTTGCCCAGCGTCTCGATGAAGATGAGCTTGGTGTTGGGCTTGATGGCGGCTGCGACCTCGTCGACCTTCGAGGCATCCACAAAGCTCGCGGTTATCCCAAAGTCCTCGATGGTGTTGGAGAACAGGTTGTAGGTGCCGCCGTAGATGTACTTGTCAGTGATGATGTGGTCGCCGGAGCGCGCGATGTTCTGGACGGCGTAGGTCACGGCCGCCGCCCCCGATGCCACGGCCAGCGCCGCGATGCCGCCTTCAAGCGCCGCGATGCGCTGCTCGAACACGTTGGAGGTAGGGTTCATGATACGGCTGTAGATGTTGCCCGCCTCGGCAAGCCCAAAGCGTGCGGCCGCAGACGCGGAGCTGGGAAACACATACGAGGTCGTCTGATAGATGGGTACCGCCCGTGCGTCGGTGGCCGGGTCGGGGGCTTCCTGCCCAATGTGGATCTGCTTGGTCTCAAACGCCCAGTTCGAGGTGTCGGTTGTGTGTGCCATGATAGTAGTCCTTTCAGTCAGTTGTTGTATTCATACGTCATTCTGCGTGAGGCCGCAGAACCCAGTGGAGACATAACGTACCCGAGTTCTGTGCGAACACGCGCACGTCATTCCCCTAAAACCCTATTACTTTGTACATCGTGGATAAACGCGAACTCGTCGCAGCCCGGGCCTTACCCGTGTGCGACAAAACCCATCAACGGCACATTCGCCCGTTCATGACATTGACGACCTTAAGCTGTTGGAACGCTGTGGACACGGGTACTCCTTCAAGTAGCCACAAAACAAGTGCCAAGATAACATAGGAAATCTTACAGGTTTAGTAGACTTCCTGTCAATACCAATTTATGATAGTTTGTAAACAGGCACAAACCAACAACAGGAAGGGCATCACATGGAGACACAGGTCAAGGTAGAGGGAATGAGCTGCGGCCACTGCACCGCCGCCGTTGAGGGCGAGATAGCAAAGATCCCCGGCGTCGAGACCGTCAAGGCCGACCTTGCGCAGGGCCTTGCGACTGTCAAACACGACGGCAGCGTTGCCCTCGACGCCATCAGGGAAGCAGTCGAGGAAGCCGGCTTCGACGTAGGGTAACGCCAGAAGCCTGGCTCATTCGCCATTATGTGTTTCGAATCCAATATGCTACAATCGCCTATAAGGTATGTTCTGGGTACCTTGGAGTAATCTGCAGATGCAATAAGGACGTGGTCTGTACCTGCAGGTTACCTGGGACAAAGGTGGGGATACCATGAAGAAGATGTGGCTGGTAACGCTTGCTGCTCTGTTGATCGTTGGCCTGTTTCCGGCAACGGCTTTTCCCCTTGACAGCGCCCTCACACTTGAATCCTTCGCCTTAGAGCCAGACATCCCCTCACCAACGCAAAACACCTCCCTCCCAGAGTCTGGCGAACAGCCCACGGCAGCTCAGGTCCATCTTGAGCTGCCGGTTCTTGGAGCTTTTATCTCTGAGGCGGGCGGCACTGCCATCACTCCTCTCGAAGACTATGACGAAACCGGC
>JAITNB010000126.1 GCA_031290695.1 Coriobacteriales bacterium
TCATTTCGCATAGTGGAGAAATCTTTGCACGTAGTGTAGTGCAACAGCACTATCCCGTATAATTGTACCTTTACTTTTTAACAAGCAGGGGAGAAGACCGTGGGTATCCTTGAAATCGCGATTATCGGGCTGGCGCTCAGTATGGACGCCTTTGCCGTGACGGTCTCGAATACCTGCGCTTGCCAAGCGGGGGGTGCCGCCGCACCGCCGCTCCCCCGGTCGCGGCTCATCGCGATGCCCGTCGTCTTTGGGGCCTTTCAGGGGGTCATGCCGCTCATCGGCTACTTCGCGGGCAGCTTCGCCGCGCAGCTCATCGACCAGTACGCAGGTATCGTGTCGCTGGTTATCCTGGGGTTCATCGGTGGCAAGATGGTCTGGGACGGCGCGAGGTCCCTGCGTGCAGACACGAGCGGCTCCTCCTGCCCCAACCCCAGCATGCTCACTATCCCCGCATTGCTCGCGCAGGGCGTGGCGACCTCCATCGACGCGCTCATCATCGGCGTGAGCCTGCTCGCCGCCCGCGCCAACATCTTCGTTGCATCACCGCTCATAGCCGCGATAACCTGCGCGTGCTGCATCGCCGCCCTCGGCATCGGCCGCCGCTTTGGCGTGCTCCTCGGCGACAAGGCCCAGATAGCAGGCGGCGTGGTGCTCGTCCTCATCGGCCTCAAAGCGTTCTTCTTTTAGGCCTGTTACTGCCACTGTCTCCGGCCCTCCCTGTCTTCGCTATGCCGTTGTCAGCTTGTGGGGGCGGTCGGCAGTGCGGGACTCGGCAAGCCTCTGATTGATGCTCCATCGGTACACGTAGTTGTCCCGGCCTTGCTTCTTATAAGCCAGTTGGCCGCTGCTGATTAATTGGCGTACGCGGGAGCTGTTGACGCCTAACAGTACGGCCGCCTCTTTGGTCGGGACCAGGGAGTTGCTGGTATCAACGTCTACCGAGATTGCGACAACCAGGCCGCCACTGCTCTTTTTGACAAAAGGAGCGGGCAGCGCTGTTCCATGCTCGATATAATGGGCAACCGCCAGCTCAAGCACCTCCGATGCCATCTCGACGGCATCGCCAAAGTCATCACCGTCGGTGAAGGCCCCCGCCAAGTCGGGGAAGTCGACGCTGTAGCCGCCCAATTCGTTCTCCGTCAAAATTGCTGGGTATGTGTATCGCATCTAAAATCCTCTCTATACGCAAGCCTCGCCGGACGGCTACTCCCACCCGGCTTGCTTCCTTATCTTTTCCCAAGTGCCTTTTGCCAGTTCTTTTCGGTGATATGGTAGGATTATCATAGTATCGTCTTTTTCTAGCTTACGGTGGGAGCCCTTCCCCTCTTTCTCTGACCATCCTTCCCTTAGTAGCTTCTTGTAAATCTCAGGCGGCTTTGGCGGCATTAACCCTCCCTTCTTACCTGGCAGATATACTATAACGCAAGAGTTAATATAACGCAAAAGTTACTCACACCTAAGCCACGCGTCGTTTGACTTCCCGTCAAACATCGTCTACCATTCCCAGCTATGAAAGCGCAAAACACACAATGGTCGATGATGATGCATGAGCCCGAGCTTGCTGGTGACAGCACTGAGTTCGGGCGTTAAGCCGCGTCCCACGTTGTGGGCGCCTATATGACGACAACCTCCTTATAAAAGGCAATAGCAGTGATAGAGATCAGGAACCTCTCGAAGTCCTTTACTTCGAAGCAGGGTGCGTATGAGGCCCTGCACGACATCAACCTAACCGTTCACGATGGTGACATATTTGGCATCATCGGGCTCTCTGGTGCCGGGAAGTCAACCCTGGTGCGCTGTATCAACCTGCTCGAACGCCCCACTGCGGGGCAGGTCATCATCGACGGCGAGGACGTGACCGGCTTCAAGGGCCGCCGTCTGTTCGACCTGCGTGCCACGATAGGGATGATCTTTCAGGACTTTAACCTGTTTGCCCAGCGCACGGTGCTCCAAAACGTCCTGTTTCCCCTTGAGGTGCGCCACGACAACCGTGCGCAGTCACGCACACGTGCGCTCGAACTGCTCGATTTGGTAGGACTTGCGGATAAAGCCGGGAGCTACCCCTCGCAGCTCTCCGGCGGCCAGCAGCAACGGGTCTCCATTGCACGCGCACTGGCGAACAACCCGCGTATCATGCTGTGCGACGAGGCGACGAGCGCCCTCGACTCGCTTACAACCGACTCCATCCTCACGCTGCTCAAGGACATCAACCGGCAGCTGGGGGTGACGATGGTGGTCATCACCCATGCTATGAGCGTCGTCGAGTTCGCCTGCAACAAGGTTGCGGTCATCGACGGCGCGCACATCGTCGAGCAGGGGTTGACGGCAGAGCTGTTCAAAGCGCCCCAGGCGCAGATCACCAAGCGGCTCCTGAGGTTGGTGCATGCCGATGTTTGAGTCGATTGTGGTATTCTTCAAACTCCACGGCGCAGTGTTGCTGGAAGGCACCGGGGCGACCATCGTCATGACAACGGTGTCTACGGTCATAGCGTATCTCATAGGCATCCCTCTTGCGGTAGGGGTGAAGCTGTGTGCAGAAGGGGAGCAGGGCGCCCAGGAAGACGAGGGCGGCAGCAGGACACTCCGGTTCAAGGCCGCAAGCCTCGTCCTGGGCTGGATAATCGATGTGGGGCGTTCTATCCCGTTCATCATCCTCATGGTTATCCTTATCCCCTTTACCCGCTTGTTGGTGGGGACCTCATTGGGGGTTGCCGGGGCCATCGTGCCGCTGACCATAGGGGCGATACCCTTTGTGGCACGGCTGGTGGAGAACTCGCTCTCCGAGGTGCCGCCTGGCTGTATCGAGGCCGCACAGGCCTTTGGGGCAAACACGTTCCAGATCGTCATGAAGGTCTACCTCAAGGAGAGCCTGCCTTCCCTCATCCGCGGCGCGGCGATCACCTATATCGCTTTGGTGGGGTACTCGGCCATCGCCGGTGCCATCGGTGCGGGCGGGCTGGGAGATATTGCTATACGATTTGGCTATTACCGGTATCAGGATGACGTGCTCCTGGTGACCTTGGTTATAATCATTGTACTGGTGGCCCTGGTACAGGGCATCGGTTCTTTGATAGCACGAAAGATCGACAAAAGGTAGTTGTACGAGAGCCTGCTCACAGGGGGCAGGGGAGGAACCGCCGTTTGAAAGACGGCAGGAAAGGATCAACATGAAGAACATCACCATCAAGAAGCTCTTCCGCACCATCATCGCATCGGCGGTCTCGGCCGCGCTGCTGCTGTCGCTTGCAGCTTGCGGTGGCAGCCCGGCACCCGCCGAGGACACCAGCAATAACGCCAACACCGCAGATGAAACCCCAACGCCCGAGCTCCGCGTCCTCAAAGTAGGGGCCTCGCCGTCCCCCCATGCCGAGATCCTCGCCTTCGTCAAAGACGAGCTTGCCAAAGAGGGCATCGACCTCCAGGTTACCGAGTATTCCGACTACGTCATTCCCAACACCGCACTGCAAGACGGCGACATAGACGCCAACTTCTTCCAACACCTGCCCTATCTTGAGGAGTTCAACACCGAGAACAAGACAACCCTCGCCTCTGTGGCAGCCATCCACTTCGAGCCGCTTGGCATCTACGCAGGCAAGACCGCTTCGCTTGACACGCTCCAGGACGGTGCCCTTATCGCCGTTCCCAACGACACCACCAACGAGGCGCGCGCGTTGTTGCTGCTCCAGGAGCAGGGCCTCATCACGCTGCCCGCCAACGCCGACCTCACCATCACCCCGCTTGACATAACCGACAACCCCAAGAACCTCGAGTTCATCGAGGTCGAGGCCGCTGCGCTGCCCCGTCAGCTCGGCGAGGTCGACCTTGCAGTCATCAATGGCAACTACGCCCTCTCGGCCAGCCTCCCCGCATCGAGCATCCTCGCCGCCGAGGATCCCGCATCCCTTGCCGCGACCACCTATGCCAACATCATCGCTGTCAAGGTGGGCAATGAGAGCAACCCCGACATCCTGGCCCTGGTCAAGGCCCTCAAGAGCGATGCCGTGCGCGAGTTCATCACCGAGGAGTATCAAGGCGTCGTCATCCCCGTGTTCTAAAACAGACGCTGCCCGCTACCCATTGCCCGCTACCCATTGCCCGTAGGGCCGCGCACCGAGCGCCCCTACGGGCAACCTCTTTTGTCCCGCTCTGTAATCCCCTCGAAACACAAAACTGCTATAGTTGACACCAACAAACAGCAGCCAACAATCGGGACGGTCGCTACCGGCGGATATATACGGGTTTGTCCGCA
>JAITNB010000022.1 GCA_031290695.1 Coriobacteriales bacterium
ACAGCCCGGTCGGTTGACCAAAGGGGCGGTCATTAGCGGTTTTTGTGGACTCGATAATCCGATCTGCCATGTCGTTGTCCAACACAACAATTTGTCCAATGCTTGAGGTTGCCACGCTGTACCTCCTCTCTTCTGAATTAACTGATGCAGGCGTATTTTACCATAGGAGGAGATTTTAGTAATTCGATTGCTTCTGCAATCCAAGCAAGCGCGCCGTCAAAGCGATAATCCTTGAACCCTGCCTCTTTCAGGATGGTGGCAACTTCATCTTTTGCGATACTCAGATTGATGAGGTCGGTAATCGTCCCGCGTTCCTCGGCGATTTCCTTGAGGTAGTCAAAGTAAGTGCCAGCGTAGCCAAAACCGGTGGCATAGCGTTTGGGATCAGAAACGGCTTTATGCACCATTTCTGCAGTTTCCTCATAAAACAGGCTGCGGCCGTTATCATACGCATCTCTCCAATCTCTACTGGCGTATACCAGTCATTGTCTTAAATGCTATTATGTTTACAGCATAAAACTTATATGTTTACTATAGTAAGACAATTTGGAGGCCAGCTATGAACAAAATTGAACAACATAAAGCACCGGTAGAAGAAGCATCTTTGCCAATTATTGATTTGAGTAAAGTGGACGACCCAGCCACACGTGATGAATTTTACAAGGATCTGGGTAGGTTGGTACGTGAGGTGGGGTTCTTTTATATCGTTGGACATGGTATTGAATTGCAAACCATAAGGGAATTTGAAAACATAGCGAAAGCGTTCTTTGCGCTTCCTCAAGAAGAGAAAGATCGTATCGCAATTATCAATTCTCCCAATTTTAGGGGATATATTGCTGCAGACCATGAGGTAACACTTGAATACCCCGATCACCGTGAGCAACTTGATATTGGAGAGGAATCTGCAGCACTCCCCAAAACTGCGGATAGCCCTGCATGGGAAAATCTACAGGGCCCCAATCAATGGCCAGAGGGGGATCCTGAGTTTAAAGAAAAAGTCTTGCAATGGCAATCAAGTGTACGAAGGGTATCAATCAAATTGCTAAGAGCGGTCTTGGTTGCACTTGGTCAGTCGGAAGATGCACTTGATGATCTGATAGACGGCATACCTAGTCACACGCTAAAAATCATACATTCTCCTGGATCAGATGACCCCAGAGATGCACAGGGTGTCGGCCCACACAAGGACGGTGGGATTCTTACCGTCCTTTTGCAAGATGCTGTTGGTGGGCTACAAGTGCTTACGTCAGACGGTTGGATAGACATTCCGTACGTTGAGGGCGCATTTGTCATCAATATCGGTGAGATTTTAGAACTTGTTACCAATGGTTACTTGCGCGCAAATGTTCATCAAGTCATCACACCAAAAGCAGGTATTGACCGTTATTCGGTAGCATACTTTTTACAGCCTCGGCTCGCGGCAGGAACCTTACCAGTACTGAAACTTCCTGAGCATTTAGCGAGCTTGGCTCGTGGACCAGAAGCTGACCCCAAGAATCCCCTATTCGACCACGTGGGAACAAATGCGCTCAAGTTTAGGCTGCGCTCACACCCAGATGTTGCAAAAAAGTATTACCCCAATGAATACAAGCTATTTGTGTCAAAGGAGTAGGCGCAGAAGCCGAGGGTGTCAAGTGAGCTGACGAGAGGGAGGGCCACAAGCCTCAAATCCTGGAGGCTTATCGTTTCTTGGAATGAATGGTGTCGGTGGAGGGATTTGAACCCTCACGTCCATTCGGACACTAGCCCCTCAAGCTAGCGCGTCTGCCGTTCCGCCACACCGACATGAGACTTACCATAGCAGCGAGAAGAAATTGTAGCAGCACTTCTCTCGCTGTCAAGAACTTGCCGCAATCTTTATGAGACGATATATCCCTGCGGGTAGATGAGCATGAGTGTAAGGAGTGTAAGGAAGAACACGACCGCGCAGACAACGGTGATGCGGTCGAGGTTCTTCTGGACGAGGCCGGTACCCGAGGTGTTCGAGTAGACCGAGCCAGCTATGATGTCTGAGAGCCCGGTACCCTTCCCTGAGTGCAAGAGCACGGTCACGGTCAACGCAATGCCTGAGAGAAGCCAGACAACAAGGACTATACCAAGTAAGACGGTCACGTTCACTCCTTCGATACGAACCAGATTGTAAAATGGTAAAAACAGCAAGACGGTATCTTACCTCAAAGACGGCCACTTGGCAAAGCGTGAATCAAGCAAGCAAAAGCGTGTCTACCGCCTCATCGCTGCCGCTCACCCGTTCAAAGCGCTCAAGCAGCTCGTTCACGGTGAGATTGCGCTTCTCCTCGCCGCATATATCGAGGATTATCCCGCCCTCGTACATCATGACCAGCCGTGAGCCGTAGGCGATGGCGTCGCGCATATTATGGGTTATCATCATCGTGGTGAGGCGGTTGCGGTCGATGAGCCTGTTTGAGAGCTCAAGGACCTTTGCCGCCGTCTTGGGGTCGAGTGCGGCAGTGTGCTCGTCGAGCAGCAGCAGCCGGGGCTGCTTGAGCGTTGCCATGAGCAAGGTGAGTGCCTGGCGCTGCCCGCCGGAGAGCAGGCCCACCTTGGTGGTAAGGCGGTCCTCAAGCCCCAGGTCAAGCGTTGCCAGCAGCTCGCGGTACTGCCGCTGCTCCTCATGCGAGATGCCCCAGCGCAAGCTCCGCTTGTTGCCCCGGCGAAACGCGAGCGCCAGGTTCTCGTCGATCCCCATGTTGGCGGCCGTACCCATCATGGGATCCTGGAACACACGGCCGATATAGGCCGCCCGCTTGAACTCGGGTTGCCGTGTCACATCGACCCCGTCGATGAGGATGCTCCCACTGTCGACCGGGTACACCCCCGCTATCGCGTTGAGGAGCGTCGACTTCCCCGCGCCGTTGCCGCCGATGACCGTGACGAACTCGCCCGGCGCAAGGTCAAGGCTCACTGTGTGCAGGGCGGCCTTCTCGTTGACCGTGCCGCTATTGAAGGTCTTTGAGACGTCCTTCACCACAAGCATCGGCTACCCCGCCTTCCCGCTGCGCCCGTCATCGGGGCGCTTGAGCGAGCGCATGACCGTCTTGCCGTAATCCCTGAAGATGGGAAGGGCGAGCGCGATGGTGACCGTGAGGGCAACAAAAAGCCTGAGGTTGTTCGCGGGAAGCCCCAGCCCAATGACCTCGGCGATGATGACGCGGTAGATGACCGCCCCGAGGATGACCGCGACGAGGGTGTTCTTGAACGACCGGGTGCCAAAGAGCACTTCTCCGATAATAAGGGATGCCAGCCCGATGACGATGGAGCCTATGCCCATCGATATGTCGGAGAAGGTCTGGTACTGGGCGATAAGCGCACCGGCCAGCCCCACCAGGCCGTTTGAGACCATGAGGCCGAGGATAATCATCGTCGAGGTGTTGACGCCCTGGGCCCGCACCATGTTGGGGTTGTTGCCCGTCGCCCGCACAGCGCAGCCCAGCTCGGTGCCAAAGAACCAGTAGAGGATGGCTGCGACAACCAGCACGACGGCAAGGCCCACCGCCAGTGCCGAGAGGTCGTTTGGCAGCCCGAGCTGCTGGAGGGGCGTGAACACCGAGTCGACCTTGAAGGGCAGGAGCGGTATGTTGGGACGGTCCATGATGAGCAGGTTCACGGAGTAGAGCCCCGTCATCGTAAGGATGCCGGCGAGCAGCGCGGGTATGCGGAGCTTGGTGTGCAAGAGGCCGGTCGCCAAGCCGGCGAGGAGCCCCAGCGCGAGTGCGGCAAGCGTCGCGAGGACGGGGCTTATCCCCGCGGTTATCATGCGGGCCGCGATGGAGGCGCCAAGGGTGATGGTGCCTTCCACCGTGAGGTCGGCAATGTCGAGGATGCGGTAGGTGATATAGACGCCGAGAACCATGATCGCCCATAGCAGCCCCAGGGAGACCGCACCGGTCATGACGGTCGTCTGCGCCGTCCAGAGCGCGACGAACACCACCGCGACTACCGCGCGTGTTGCCCAGATTCCCTTTGAGGACCTCGCGCTCATCTCAGTTTAGTGCACGTACTGCTGCAGTGCGCTGGGGATCGTGATGCCGATGGAGCTCGCTACTTCGCCGTTGATGTAGTAGTCATAGGAGCTTGAGCGCTCAATAGGCATCTTTGAGACGTCCTCGCCCTGCAGCGCCCTTATCGCCATGAGGCCGGTCTGATACCCCAGGTCATAGTAGTTGATGCCAAGGGTGGCAAGGCCGCCGTTCTCGACCATTCCTTGCTCGGCGCAGATGACCGGTGTCTTGCTCTCCAGTGAGACCGAGTAGACCGTGGGCATCGTCGAGGCCAGGACGTTGTCGGTGGGCAGGTAGAGGGCGTCGACCTGCGACGCGATGGAGGTGCAGGCCTGCTGGACGTCGTTGGAGTTGGCGATGGTGACTTCCTTCCAGGTAAGCCCTTTGCCCTCGACGATCCCCTTGGCTATGTCTATCTGCAAGCGGGAGTTGTCTTCGTTCGAGCTGTAGATAAAGCCGATGACCTTGGCGTCGGGGACGATTTGCAGCAGGAGGTCGATCTGCTCCTCGATGGGGTTCATGTCGGTCGTGCCGCTCACGTTGCGGCTGGGCGCGTCATTGAACTCGACAAGCCCAGCGACCTCGTAGTCGGTGATAGCGGTCCCCAGGATGGGTATGGTCGAGGTCTTGCCCGCAACCGCCTGTGCAGACGGGGTGGCTATGGCGAGGATAAGGTCGCTCTTGTCGGCAATAAGCTGGTCGGCGATGGTGGAGAGGTTGTTCACGTCCCCTGAGCCGATCTGCACGTTGAGCGTCACCTTGTCGCCATCGACATAGCCGTTGCTAGCCAGGGCATCGACGAAGCCTTCGCGTGCCTGTGTGAGCGCGGTGTGCTCCAGCAACTGGATGATGCCGACTTTTAGAGGGGCCGTATCTGTGCCGCCGTCGCTGCTGCCTGTGGGCTGGTCGCCGCCCGAGGGCTGGTTCCCGCCGCAGGCCGCGAGGGCGAGCACCATGAGCGCGCTCAACGCGAGCGCACCCATCCTTGCAAACTTCTTTGAGACCTTCATCTTGATCCTCCCGTTTCTTCTTGTTTGCTTTCTTGAGCACACTCATTATAGGGGTACTACTTGAGCATGTCCTCAAGGTTCTTGAGGTCGCGCGGCGACATGCCGCCCATGCCGGGCATACCGCCGCTGCGCCTGGTGCGCTTCCCCTTCTTGCCGCGCCCCCGCTGCCCGTTGCCGATGTTCATTTTCTTCATCATCTTGCGCGTCTCCTCGAACTGCTTCACGAGCAGGTTCACGTCGCGCACCTCGACACCGGCACCGTTGGCTATGCGCAGGCGGCGCGACCCGTTGAGCAGCGTTGGCTTCGCGCGTTCCTTCTTCGTCATCGAGTTGATGATGACGACCATCCTGTCCAGGCCGCCCTCGTCCACCTTTCCTCCGGCCAGCGCCTGTTCCCCTCCCGGAAGCGCCTTGAGGAGGCTCCCTATGCCGCCCATCTTGCGTACCTGCTTGCTAATGGTGATAAAGTCGTCAAAGGTAAGGTCGGCCTTGGCCATGCGTGTGGCCTCGGCCTCGTCGAACTCGTCATCGGCAGCCTGTTGGGCCTTCTCAATGAGCGTTACCATGTCACCCATGCCGAGGATGCGCTTCGCCATGCGGTCGGGGTAAAACTCCTCAAGCGTCGAGGGCTTCTCGCCCTCTGAGGTAAAGAGGATGGGCTTGCCGGTCACCTCGCGTATGGAGAGCGCGCCGCCGCCACGGGCATCGCCGTCCATCTTCGACATGATGACGCCGTCGAAGTCGACGCGCTGCGCAAACGCCTCGACGACATTGACCACATCCTGACCGGTCATGGCATCGACGACCATGAATATCTGGTCGGGTTTGACCGCCGCCTTGATGGCCGCGGCCTCGTCCATCATCTGCTCGTCGACATGCAGACGGCCGGCCGTGTCGACGATGACCACGTCGCGCAGGGTATCGACCGCTTCCCGTACCGCGTCTTGCGCGATGCCCACCGGATGCTTCCCGTCGCCGCGAAACACCTTGACCCCGATGTCGTCACCAAGGGATGCCAACTGGTCGGCCGCGGCGGGGCGGTAGACATCGGCGGCCACGAGGAGCGGCATATGCCCCTGCTCTTTGAGGCGGTAGGCCAGCTTCGCGGCAGCGGTCGTCTTGCCACTTCCTTGCAATCCTACGAGCATAATAACATTAGGGATGCGCGAGGTGAGCACTAGCTTTGTGCCGGTAGTGCCAAGCAGCTCTGTGAGCTGGTCAAGGACGATCTTTATGACGTTTTGGGCAGGTGTGAGGGACTCAAGCACCTCGGTGCTCATCGCCTTCTCCTTCGCCGCAGCAACAAACTGTTTGACCACTTTGAAGTTCACGTCGGCCTCAAGCAGCGCAAGGCGTATCTCGCGCATGGCCGCCTCGATATCGGCCTCGCTCAAACGGCCTTTTGACCTGAGGTCGCCAAATACCCCCTGCAACCTGCCAGACAGATTATCAAACATACTGCTCCTTCTAACCTCGGGTGTCGCCGATGAGCGCCTTGGCAAAGTCGTGTGCGTCAAAGGGCCGCAGGTCGTCTATCTTCTCGCCTACGCCTATGCGCAGGACCGGCAGCGCGAGCTCATGCGAGACGGCGACGGCGATACCGCCTTTCGCAGTGCCGTCCAGCTTCGTGATGATGACGCCGTCCAGCTCGAGTGCCTTGTTGAACTCCCGTGCCTGCTGCAGGCCGTTTTGCCCGGTTGTCGCGTCGATGACCAGCACGGCACGCACCGGCAGGGCTGCCAACTCTCCCCCGCTCCCCTTCCATTGGGCTGCACGCCGGCGCGTGACCTTGACGACCTTCTCAAGCTCGCGCATGAGGTCGTCAGAGGTATGCAGCCGCCCGGCTGTGTCAATGAGGATAAGGTCGGCCTGCTGCTGCTCGGCCTTGTCAATGACCTCGAAGGACACACTGGCGGGGTCTGCGCCCCGTTCGCGCTTGATAACGGGAACCTGTGCGCGCTGGGCCCAGACGTCGAGCTGTTCGATGGCGGCCGCCCTAAAGGTATCGGCGCTGCCGAGCAGCACCCTCCTCCCCCGCTCGACGCCGTCTTTGGCTATCTTGCCCACTGTCGTCGTCTTGCCGGAGCCGTTGATGCCCACAAAGAGCACGCACACAGGGCTGGCAAGGAAGGGGTCGTCCTCGTTTGCCGCGAACAGCTTTGCAATGGTCTCGGCAAGGCGGTCGAGCACCGCGTACCCGTCGGGCAGGGCAAGGCGCTGTGCGGCATCCTGCAACTGCTCGATGATGCTAACGGTCGCAGGGCCGCCAAAATCACCGAGTATCAAAGTCTCCTCAAGATCCTCCCAAAACGCGTCATCGAGCGCAGGCCCACGGTCAAGTATGACATTGATCTGCTCGGAGAAGCGGTCACGGGTGCGGGCAAGCCCCTCACTCAGCCGGTCGAGCCACGACATGCTACGCGTCCTCCTGCTCGTTCTTCGCGGCATGCCTGAGCGCCTGGTCCAAACGCTGGCTCACCAGTTTCGAGACGCCCGATGCCTGCATGGTCACGCCATAGAGCACATCGGCGGTCTCCATCGTGCGGCGCTGGTGGGTGACGAGTATCAACTGCGTCTTGTCGCGCAGCTGCTCAAAGTATTCGAGGAGGCGTTTGAGGTTTGTGTCATCAAGGGCCGCCTCGACCTCATCGAGGATGTAGAACGGCGCTTCCCGTATGCGATAGACCGCAAAGAGCAGGGCAAGGGCTGCCAATGACTTCTCCCCTCCGCTCATGAGCGAGAGCTTCGCTATCTTCTTGCCCTTGGGCTGTGCGCTCACCTCGATGCCGTTTTGCTCGGGGGACTCCCCCTCGGTGAGTATGAGCTGGCCTGCTCCGCCGGGGAACAGGACGGAGAATATCTCGACGAAGTTCTGGTTGACCTGCTCAAAGGTCTCAAGGAATTGGTTGCGCATCTTGCGGTCGAGTGCGGCAGAGATCTTCGCGAGGGACTTGCGCGCCTCCTCAAGGTCGTCGGTCTGCGCAACCATATAGTCACGCCGGGCCTTGAGCGCGTTGTACTCCTCCATGGCCACATGGTTCACGGCCCCGATACTCGTTATCTTGCGCCGCAGCCGGTTCGCGCGCTCCTCCGTCACGGTGCGGTTCTCGGGAGAAGGCATCGCGAGCGCCGTCTCGAGGGTGGTCCCGTTCTCATCGACGATGCGCCTGATGGCGTGCTCGACCTCGGTCTCAAGGCCGCGCTTCTCGATGCGTGCCTCGGTCAGGCGCTCGTTTATCCCCTCAAGCCGGTGGCGCGCGTCCTCGACCGCCTTGTTCGCCTCGCCGATGACCTTGCGCAGGTTTGACGAGTCGGTCTGCTCGAACGCGGCCTGGTCGTTGAGCTTCTCTGCCCATACCTTCGCGCCCGCATGCAGCTCCTCATAGAGCCGGTACAGCGGGTCGACCCTGCTCCTCACGGCATCAAGCGTCGCCTCGGTCTGTTGCGACACCTCAAGCATGTGCCGCAGCTCGCCTACCTCGTGCTCAAGCGTCGCCATGCGGCTGTTGTTGTAGCTTGCGCTGCCCTTGGAGGTCTCAAGGCGTATCTTGCACTCCGAGATCCTCTCGTTTAGCGCGCTTCGCTCCTCAGTCATGCGGAGAAGCACCTGCGATGCCTCGTCAACGCGCCCCGTTGTCTCGTCTATCGTCGTTTGCAGATGCTCGATACGCTTGCTGTACTCGCCGGCCAGGGGCGTTGTGGCGACCCGGCGCTTATCCACGTCCCTGAGCTTGTGCTCGACCTCGCGGCGGCGGTAGAGCATCTGCGTCATCGCCTCCTCGAGCCGCGTGACCTCCTCACGGGCCGAGTCGGCGTCGCCTTGGAGCTTGGCGAGGGTCTGTGAGAACTCGAAGTCGTCCTGTTGGGCTACTTGGAGGTTCTGCTCGGCGGTCGAGACCTCGAGCTCTATGTCGGTGAGGTGGGCGGTCGCCTTCTCAAGGTCGTCGCCCAGCGCGTCGGTCTTGCGGCGGCGGGTGAGCACCCCTTCTATGTCGTTTACCTGTATGCCAAGCGTGAGCTTGCCGGTGGGCCATACGACGGTCCCGTCCTTTGTCACGAAGCGCACGCCCAGGCGGTCGCGTAGGTGGAGGCCCTGTGCCTCCTCAAGTGTCTCGACCAGGTACACGTCCCCCAGCAGCGCCTCATAGGCCTCGCGAAGCTCATCGGGGTAGTCGAGGTAGTCGAGGAGCCGGTTGTCCTGGAGGCCCTGGTCGCGGATATAGCGTATCCCCTCCAGCGGCACAATGCTTATCTCGCCCTTGCCGTCGCTTTCTTCAAGCAGGTTCTGCGCTATCTCGCGCGCCGAGCCCGGGTCCTTGACAAAGACGCCAAACAAGTCGGCCCCCAGCAGCCGCTCCACAAGGCGCTCGAGGTCGATGGCGCTCATAGCAAGGGGCAGGGGCTTCTTGGCCGCTTGCGCAACCGTGAGGGTCTGGGATATGGGGAGGATGGAGCCTTTGAAGAGGCCCTCATGGGCGAGCACCCACGACAGGGCCGGGGAGGCCGCCTCAAACGCACGGTCGATCTCCTCGACGGCCTTGAGCTCGGCGCGGATGGAGCCGAGCAGGTCGCGCTGGGCCTCGAGCTTCTGACGGCGGTCGTCGAGTATCCGCACGAACTTGTCGATGTCGTATTTTGCCAGCTCCGAGTCCTTGTGCGACTTGGCAAGGCCGCGCTCAAGGTCATCGAGCTTCGCGCGCCGCTCTACCAGGAGGGTTTGGGTGCCAAGGTACTCCTGTTCCATCTGCTCATAGCGCTCCTTGAGCAGCCCCTCCTCAAGGTCGAGGGACGAGAGGGAGTCAGTTGCTTTGGAGAGGCTCATGCGCGTCGTCTCAAGCGCCGATTCATGGCCGCGCAACGATGCGGAGAGCTGCGAGTACGTCTCCTCGGAGCCCTTCTTGTCCTTGACGAGCGTCTCGGACTGGCGGCTGAGCTCATTGAACTCGGCATAGAGCGCCTTGAGTGTGCCTTCGCCTTCGCGTATGATCTCGCCCAGCTCGGCCTTCTCTGTCTCGGCCGCCTTGAGCCGCGCGGAGGAGTTGTAGACCGTGGCGCGCAAGTCGGAGAGCCGCGACACCATGTTCTTGCCCTTCTCCTCAAGGAGGAGCATACCGGCGTCAAGGCGTTGGATAAGTGAGGTGCAGCGGATGCGCTGCTCGTTGAGGTCGCCGGCAAACAGGCCCTTCTCCTCTAACGTGAGCTGCCGCTTCTCAAGCTCCGACTCCTTCTCGTTGAGCGTGATATGTGCAAGCCCGGCCTCGGCGTTGACCTCCTTCTCGATACGGTCCTGCTTGTTCCAGGCGGTCTGGAGCAGCCGGAGGCCGTCAACGGCGAGGGAGAGGTCGAGGTCGCGCAGCTCGTCAACAAGGCTTGCGTGCTGCTTTGCACGGTTCGCCTGGCGCTCAAGGGGCTTGAGCTGGGACTCGATGATCCTGATTATGTCGTTGACACGCTCAAGCGAGGCATCCATGGCGGCGAGCTTGCGGTTCGCCTTCTCCTTGCGCCGCTTGTGCTTGAGCACGCCTGCGGCCTCCTCGATGAGCGTGCGGCGGTCCTCGGGACGTGACTCGAGCATGGCAGTGAGGTTGCCCTGGCTGATGATGGAGTGGGCACCCTGGCCGATGCCAGTGTCGTAGAGTATGTCGATGATGTCCATCTGGCGGCACGGGGAGCCGTTGATGAAGTACTCGCTCTCGCCACTGCGGTACATGCGGCGGGTGATGGCGACTTGGTCGAACTCGATAGGCAGCTTGCCGTCGGCGTTGTCCAGTATCAGGTCAACCTCGGCAACACCCACCGCCTGACGTGCAGAGGAGCCTGAGAAGATAAGCTCCTCCATCGCCTGGACGCGCATGTTGCGGGCGTTGCGCTCGCCAAGGACCCAGAGCACTGCCTCGGATATGTTGGACTTTCCCGAGCCGTTGGGGCCAACGATGACAGAAATACCAGGCTCAAAGTTGACTACCGAGCGGTCGGCAAACGACTTGAAACCCTTTATCACCAACGACTTGAGATACACAGAACTCCTTTTAGGTGGGACATCTTACCATTGCACACTGGGTTGTTAGACCATATTCTACTTAAACACGCAGCATAACGGGGGTTCAGCAGCGGTTTTTTTCTTTATTTTGCCGCTTGATGTTCCTGAGTGCCACAAAAGCTGCCTGTGTCTCGGCATCTTTCTTCGAATGGCCCGTGCCCGTGCCTATCACTATTCCCTCGCTGAGCACGTTGGAGGTGAACATCCGCGCGTGCGGCGGCCCCTCGGTGTCGACCAGCTCATAGGTGGGCGTGACCTTCTTGACTTGGAGCAGTTCCTGCAGCGTCGACTTGGGGTTGTCGGGCTCTCTCGCGTACTCCTCCTGGATGAGCGCGCCTAGGGTGCTGATGACCCACACGCGCGCCGCCTCGTTGCCGCTGTCAAGTGCCAGCGCGGCAACGAGCGCCTCAAAGACGTTCTCAAGGGCAGAATGGAGCCCGCGCCGGTTGGTGCCGCTCTCCGAGCTCCCAAACATGATAAGGCCCGCAAACCCAAGGCGCTCGGCCAATGTTGACAGGGTATCTCCCGAGACGAGCGACACTTTCACCCGCGTCATGCCGCCCTCGTCCATCGCTGGGAACCGCTCATATATCTCCTGCGCAATGACCGCGCCCATAATCGAGTCGCCCAGGAACTCAAGGCGCTCGTAGGAAAGCCCGATGGAGTCCTCCTCGGCGGCCGACGGATGGGTAAGTGCCCTGAGGAGAAGCCCGCGGTCGTTGAACCGGTGGCCCATGATGTCCTCGGCGGCCTGGAGCCGCCGGTCGATCTCTGCGCGCTCAAGCATGATGGCCACGGTACCCTACCCCTCGATCTCGCGCGCTATCGTTGCCGCAAGGCCTGCGCGTACCGCCTGTGCAGCCACATGGATGCCGTTGGCGACCGCCTTTTCGTTAGACGAGCCATGCCCGATGATGCACACGTTGCGCAGCCCCAGGAGAGGGGCGCCGCCCGTCGCGTCGGCACTCATCGTATCCTTGAGCGCCCTAAGGTCCTTTTGCACCAGCGCTGCCGCTATCTTCGTCTTGGTTGAGGACGAGAGGACGGCCTTGACCTGTCCAAACAGGGCCTCGGCAGTACCCTCAAGCGTCTTGAGGGTCACATTGCCGGTGAACCCGTCGGTCACGATGACGTCAAAGCGCCCGGCAAAGATGTCGGTTCCCTCGGCGTTGCCGGCAAACCCCCTGAGCTTCTCCTTCATCAGGGCATATGCCTCCTGGGCGAGCTGGGACCCCTTGCCCTCCTCTCCCCCGATGTTGAGAAGCGCTATCCGTGGGTGGGATATGCCCAGCACCTTCTCCGCATAGACACCGCCCATCTGCCCAAACTGCACCAGGTACTCGGGCTTCACATCGGCGTTTGCGCCGACATCGACAAGCACGAGGGGGCCCTTGGGCGAAGGCACCACGGTTGCGATGGCCGGGCGCTGCACGCCTTTTGCGCGCCCTATCACAAGCGTCGCAGCCGCCATGCAAGCACCAGTCGATCCTGCGGAGAAGAACGCTTGGGCCCGCCCCTCCTTCACGAGGCGGCACCCCACGACAATCGACGAGTCCTTCTTGGCGTGGACCGCCTGTGCCGGGTGCTCGTCCATGCCGATGGCCTGTGTCGTGCCTACCGCCTCGATGCGGGTGGGGTCGAGCTGCGCAAACGGCCCAATGACGTTGGCAGGGCCGGTAAGGACGACTTTGAGGGCCTCGTCCTCGCGCAGCGCCCGCTCAACGCCCCTGAGCACCACCTCAGGCGCCGCGTCGCCGCCCAGGGCATCGACGGCGATACTGGTCGTTTGGGCTTGGGCTTGGGCTTGGGCTTGGGCTTGGGCGTCCATGGTCCTCCTTTATCGTCTGCAACACGGTATCCGCAAAAAAGAGTACCAGCAAGGTACTCTTCTGCCATGCATTATCATCAGTCGCCAACTACTCGGTGACGATGACCTCGCGGCCCTTGTAGTAGCCGCAGTTGCCACACACGTAATGGGGCAGCTTTGCCGCGCCGCACTGCGGACACACCGAGCGCGCGGCAACAGTGAGGACGTTGTTTGCGCTCCTGCGCGAGTGGGTCACCGACCTGCCGGTCTTTCTCTTGGGTACTGCCATCAGTCAACCTTCCTTCCAACACCAAGTGTTGTTATCTGCTCTCAAAGACACAAACGGTCATTTTAACATTCAATGCGCGCGTTGGGTAGGGGCAAATATTTGAAGTTTGAATATGCTCGGGGTCGGCGAAGGTAATCGGGGCAATAGACGATGAGACAATGCAGGAGGTCATGTCGCGGGTGCTGGTGGTTGGACTGTTATGTCGCCGAGTGTTGCCAAAT
>JAITNB010000125.1 GCA_031290695.1 Coriobacteriales bacterium
AGCGGCTCGTTGTACTAAAGAACAGATGCGGACAAGACCGTGGCTGCTCCCGATAAGAAACAAATCCCGCTCAGGCTGTCCAGCTCGCTCTACCGCGATCTGGCAGCCTGGGCCGAAGAAGACTTCCGCTCCGTCAACAGCCAGATCGAGTACCTCCTCACCGAGTGCATACGCAAGCGCAAGAAGGGCAAGTGAGTGATCAGGGATTATGCAAGCAGTTCCGTTCCCAGATTGGCAGCGGCCTTCACCTGGGAACCTTATAGTCTATGGGCGCAGACAGTCCAGTGGTACCACATGCACCCCGTCGCTGCGGGTATATGCCATACCACCGGCACCGGTTATCGCCATCAGGAATGACGGGGCCTGCGTCTCTCCTGCCAATTTTTTCTGCAGGTCTATCAGATTTTGGGATGCCGCTTCAATTTGACCTGCTCCCAACTTGATTTCTATAGCGCACCAGCGACCATCTGCGCATTGCACGATGACATCTGCTTCGAGCCCGGAGTCATCACGATAATAGGCAACTGTGCCGCCAAAGGACTCTGCATATACCAGCAAATCCCTTACACAAAGGGTTTCAAAGAGCAGTCCGGCAGTCATGGGATCTTGAAGCAATAGCTCCGGCGTTGCTCCCAAGGCGGCAGCGGCTAATGAAGGGTCTATGAAATACCGCTTGGGAGTTGTACGTATTCTTCTCTTTGATTCCAAGCTCGGCAGCCAGGCCGGCAATTCCTCAATGACGAATATCTGCCTCAGAGCAGCGAGATAGGCCCTGATGCTGTCTATCGATAGCTGCTGGTCGCCCTCATGGGTGCTGACATCATTGTGCAACACAGAAAGTCTGGCGTTAGTTGCTGTGTTGCGCGCCAGGGATCTGAGGACAAGGGCAACCTTTTGACGATCCCTTGGAATACCGTCAGCGCGGGATATGTCCGACTCAGCGAGCATTGTTATATAGCCTTTAGGAATGAGTAGTTTCTGGGAATCGTCAAGCCAGAGTGATGCCGGCCATCCACCTCGACATATCAACCATGCCGCTTTTTTGAAGTCCATCTCTGAACGTGTGGAAGCAATGGTTGCACCAGCAAACAATTCCTGCAGAGAAACCGCGCCTGTCGAATCATCTGTCTCATACGAAGACATCGGCCGCATATGCAGATGCATGAACCGCCCTGTGCCGCTATGGACTGGCTGCTCCTTTGCGGGTACGGCAGAACCTGTGAAGATGAATAGCCCCGTATCGTGCTCGTCGTCGATAATGCGCCGTGCCTTATCCCATAAAACGGGGGCATCTTGCCACTCGTCAACTAGGAGAGGCTTTTGGCCAGTCAAAACAAAGGCTGGGTCTATATCTATTTGCGCACGCACTACAGCATCGGAGATGTCAACGACCGATTGGGCATGGTGTAAGCCTGTCCAGGTTTTACCATTATGGAAATATTTCCATAACGGCAAGACTTCTTCTGCTAAGCAGGTGGCTCAAACGGTTTTTGAGCTTGATGTCAGCGAGCCGTCAAGGGTGCTGGCAACACACAAGGAGAGCCTGGCAGCTGTTGATGGGCTGCCGATATTGATAGATGAGTGGTCGCGGGCACCACAATCCTGGGATGTAGTACGCAGGATAGTCGATGAGGACGAGCGGCCGGGACACTTCATCCTAACAGGCAGTGCATCAAAAGACAATTTGAACATCCACAGTGGCGCTGGGCGGATTGCACAATTGCTTATGCGCCCTTTGAGCATGGAAGAAAGAGGTCTTTGCCAACCATGTGTTCGTTTATCAGAGTTGCTTGAAGGCTCTGTGGATAAGAGCATCTTTGAGCACTGCCCTGTTACCATTAGCGATTATGTTCATGAAATCTATAGTTCGGGTTTTCCCGGTATCCACAGACTGTCAGATTCCCTGGTCAAGGTTCAAATCAACGGCTATATCGAAGATATTATCCATAAGGAGTTCCCTGAACAGGGGTTGAAGGTCAGAAAGCCCCAGATTTTGCGCTCCTGGTTAAAGGCGTACGCTGCCGCTACCGGCTCTACCACTTCGTACACAAAGCTGCTTATTGCATCAACTCCTGGCGAAGACATCCAACCAGCTGCGTCGACAACCCTTGTGTATCGCAATCTGCTGGATGCGCTGTACATCACCGACCGCATCGAAGCGTGGCTGCCAACCGATAACCACTTCAGCGCTTTGGGCAAATCGCCAAAGCACTATCTGGTAGACCCCGCATTAGCCGTCAGGCTGCTTGGCTTGAGTTACTCCAGCCTGATAAGCGATAACAAGAAGCCTCTTGGCAAGCAAAAGGAGACTTCAATGCTTGGACGGTTATTTGAGAATCTCGTGGCCAGCTCTCTAAAGACATATTGTCAGAGCAATGATGCCGAGCTGTATCATTTGCGCACCCCAGCTGGAGACCATGAGGTTGATTTCATTATCGTCAAAGGCAACAGGATCCTCGGTATCGAGGTAAAGCTGGCACACGAGGTTTCTCGTGATGATGTGAAGCACCTTGACTGGCTCTCTTCCAAACTGGATGCTGCTAACAGGGTCACGAAGGTCATTATCAATACCGGGGAATATGCCTACCAGAGAGCAGATGGCGTAGTTGTGATTCCCCTGGCTCTGCTGGGAGCTTGAAAACCTTCAACAAATGCTCAAGCCCGGCATGACCGGCAAGGAGGCCAACCAGGTGGCCGTCGACGTGATTGCGGCGGCGGGCCACGGCGAATACTTCACCCACTCGCTCGGCCACGGTGTGGGCATCGAGGTACACGAGGCCCCCAACCTTGTCAAATCATCTAGCACGGAAAGCGAAAAGTGACATCACGTATCCCGTTCACACTCCGTTTAAAAACTCGTGCTACCATCTACTTGTACCGCTCGCCACAGCCCGTGCCGCCCGCCACCGCCCACCACCGCAGGGGAGCAGCTAATGAGCAAGATCATGGTAGTCGACGACGACCTCTACATCCGGGAGCTTGTGTGTACGCTCTTGCGCAACAACGGCTTCGAGGTCTGTGAGGCACGTGACGGGCGTGACGCGCTGCAAGGCATCACGGAGGCCTCGCCCGACCTGGCCATCGTCGACATCATGATGCCCAACATGGACGGCTTCGAGCTCTGCAAGCACCTGCGCCGCTACTACGAGGACCTGCCCATACTCATGCTCACCGCGAAGAACCAGCTCAGCAACAAGGTTCAGGGCTTCGAACAGGGTGCCGACGACTACGTGACCAAGCCCTTCGAGAACGACGAGCTGCTTGCGCGCATCAAGGCGCTTCTGCGCAGGTACAAGATAGAGAAGTCGCAGGTGGTAACGGTGGGCGCCGTCACCATCGACCGCAACAGCCACTGCATCATCCAGGGCGACGCGCGCGAGGACATCCCCTTGAAGGAGTTCGAGCTGCTGTTCAGGCTCGCGAGCTTTCCCGGCCGCACCTTTGCGCGCAGCCAGCTTATCGAGGACATCTGGGGCTACGACTTTGACGGCAACGAGCGCACGCTCGACGTGCATATCAGCCGCCTGCGCGAGCGCTTCCCGCAGGAGCAGTCCCGCTTCAAGATAGCCACGCTGCGCGGTCTGGGCTACCGTTTGGAGGTCGGGCCATGAGGCAGTTGAGAGGCCCCGGCCGGCCCAAACGCCCGAGCCGCTACACAAACCACCCCGATCCTGCGGCCTCCCACCCCCAGCCCAGCGGCCCCCTCAGACGCGTCGCTGCTGTCCTCAGCGTGGTCGCCGCCTTCGCCGCGAGCTACATCCTCGCGTACTTTGTCACGCAACGGCTCTTTTCCCTCATCGGCTTTCACCAGCCCCTCGCCGTGTTCCTCCTCACCGTTCTGCTGGGCTACGTTGTCTTCTTCGTGGGCTTCGCCCTCCTCCACGCCGCGCGCAACACGATGTCGGCAGAGCGCATCGACCCCTATGAGCAGGTCCTCGAAGCAATCGACCGCATGGCGCAAGGCGACTTCAACGTCGTCATCGACACCTGGGACAACGCCTGGCACGACGACCTCGCCGGGGCCATCAACCGCATGGCCCGCGAGCTGGGCTCGATGGAGGGCCTGCGCCAGGAGTTTATCTCCAACGTCTCGCACGAGATACAGTCCCCCCTCACCTCCATCGCCGGCTACGCCGCCCTGCTCAAGGACGACGCCCTCGCCCCCGAGCAGCGCCAGCGCTACCTCGCCGTCATCGAGGCCGAGAGCCGCCGCCTCTCCAACCTCAGCGACAACCTCCTCAAGCTCTCGTCCCTCGAGTCGCGGGAGGACCCGCTCGCCCCCACGCCCTACCCCCTTGACAAGCAGCTCGAGAGCATCGCCCTCATGCTCGAGCCCCAGTGGGCTGCCAAGCACATCGACCTCGAGGCCCGCCTCGACCACGTCACGTTCACCGGCGACGAGGCCCTCCTCTCGCAACTCTGGATCAACCTCCTTCACAACGCCATCAAGTTCACCCCCCCAAACGGTGCGATAACCCTCACCCTCTCCCAAAGGGAAGCTGTGGATAAAACCGACACCCCCACCCCTCAAACCGTCTTCACCATCACCGACACCGGCATAGGCATCGCGCTCGAAGACCAGCCCCACATCTTCGAGCGCTTCTACAAGGTAGACAAGGCCCGCGACCGCACCCTGGGCGGCAACGGCCTGGGGCTCTCGCTCGCCAAGAAGATAGTAGAGCTCCACGGCGGCTACTTCGAGGTAGAGAGCGCCCCCGGCAAAGGCACCGCCTTCACCGTCGTGTTGCCCAATTGACACCGGGCTTTACCTCCCGTTTACGTTCACACACAGCTCCGTTTACATTCGCCCCTTATCTTGGAATCCTCCCCATAAGCGGAGCAACACAAGAACGGAGGCTCAACATGACACAGAGTGAACAGGAATCCATCGTACAGCGCTATCTTGCACAGGAGCGTTGTGGCGGCTGCAAGTGCAACTGCACGCTTGCACAGCCCCAGTGTAAGCGTGGATGGCACAAGGCCCGTATGCAGAAGTTCCAGTTTGGGAGTGCCTTATGGAGGCGCTAATCGAGGTACAAAACCTCACCAAGAAGTATGCGGGTGCCAAGGAGCTGGCGGTCGACGATGTGAGCTTTACCGTGGGTAAGGGCGAGTTCTTCGCCTTCCTCGGCCCCAACGGCGCTGGCAAGACCACGACCATCTCCATCCTCACCACAACGCTCGCAAAGACGTCCGGCATCGTGCGCATCGCCGGCCTCGACCTCGAGCGCGACACCCGCCGCATACGTCAGCAGGTGGGCATCATCTTTCAAAAGCCCAGCTTCGACAAGGCCCTCTCTGCCGAGGAGAACATCCGGTTCCATGCCTGCCTCTACGGCGTCGCCCCCTACCGTCCAACCTTCAAGATGATGCCCGAGTCCTACCGCACCCGCGTTGTCGAGCTTGCGTGTATCGTGGGCATCGAAGACAAGCTTTTCAAGCCCATCGGCAAGCTCTCAGGCGGCATGCAGCGCAAGCTCGAGATCGTGCGCAGCCTTATCCACACCCCCGCCATCCTCTTCCTCGACGAGCCCACGCAGGGCCTCGACGCCACCAGCCGCCGCTCGCTGTGGGACTACATCAATACGGTGCGCCACGAGCAAGGCACCACGGTGTTCCTCACCACGCACTACATCGAGGAGGCCGAGGGCGTCGACCAGGTGTGCATCATCAACCGCGGCACCGTAGGGTTCTGCGGCACTCCCGAGCAAATGAAGGGCCAACTCCTCCACCGCGAACTGCTTTTAGATGCGTGTGACCGCGGGCTTCTCCTTGAACAGCTCGCCGCCCTTGGCCTCAAGGCCGTTGTCGAGAAGCACATCGTGGTCCCGTATCAGGGGATGCCCGAGCAAGACATCATCGCACAGCTCAACGTACGCCTCAGCACCCTGCAGATCAACGAGCCCTCGCTTGAGGATGCCTATGTTGAACTGCTGGCCAAGACAGAAAGGACCGCAGCATGAACAACCAAGCAGTCGCCAGGCGCACCGCGCCGGCTCCCACGCCTCCGGCCCGCAAGGCCGTGCAGTCTGCCAAACAGCAATCCCAATCCCGGTTTGCCCATGAGCTCAACGCCGTGGTCACCGTCGCTGCACGCGACATCCTCATCGCGGTAAAGAGCCCCGGTATGCTCATATTCAGCCTGCTCATGCCTCTGGTGATGATGGGGATGCTGGGCGGGAGCCTGGGGCAGAATATGGCCGGTGGCCTGGGCTTTGAATATTCGCCGTTCATGATGGTGGGCATGGTGGTGACCGTCCTGGTCATGACCACGACGATGGGGATCACCTCGCTCATCCAAGACCGGTCGGAGGACTTCACGCAGGAGATGATGATCGCCCCCATCTCGCGGTACTCCATCGTCCTGGGCAAGATAGTGGGTGCCAGCGTCACCGCGCTGTTCCAGCTGATAATAGTCATCATTATGTCGCTGGTGATGGGCATAGGCTTCACCGGCTCACAACTGCTGGCGCTCCTTGCGGTCGCCCCGCTCATCTGCCTCTCGGCAGGAGCGGTAGGCATGCTCATCGTGGGCTTCGTGAAGAACCCCCGTATGGCCAACATCATCACCATGATCGTGGTTATGCCGCAGATGTTCCTCAGCGGCGCAATTATCCCCATCGCCAACTCAACGGGCATCCTGTTCATACTCAGCCGCATCATGCCCATGACCTACTGCATCGACCTTACCCGCGCCCTGTTCTACGCTGGCACCCCCGAGTACGCCCAGGTGGTCTTATTCAACCCCGTCATCAACGGCATAGCCATCGTAGCCCTCACCATAGCCTTCCTCGTCACCGGCACCTGGTTCTTCGCCCGCTCCGAGACCAATAAGTAGGGGAGCGGGGCGGGTTCAAACCGTATTGCGTCAAAATAAAATGTACCCGAAATGGTATTCGTTGCCTCAGAAATAAATGTATCCGAAAGGATGCCTTCCCTCCTTTCGTTTTTCTAAGACTGACGCCTCGATTATACAC
>JAITNB010000019.1 GCA_031290695.1 Coriobacteriales bacterium
CGCGACGCGGCCGCCCAACGCGGCATTGTCCCCAGCTACGCTCGCTGATAAGCGGAGCCAAAGCGATTTTGCCAAGCAAGCTGTGGAGAAAAACGGGTAGGCAACAGGCAACAGCCTACCCGTTCTCACCTTTAGGCCCTTGAGTGATACTGGCTATGGCTGTGAGAAATCGAGCGCACTCTTTTCCGTGACAACAGTCTGACGTTCCCGTTTGTGCCTCGACAGCCTGACGGGCAACCCCGTCAACACTCCTGCCACATCGACAACCGAGAACAGCCATTCCTCGCGTTCCCCGTCCCTTGTTCCTTTTCTCTCCCCCTGTGCGATAATACATAAAACTGTATTTTTGAGAAAGGCGGCGTGTGGCGTGAGTTTGGAGTTTCCTAATCTGCATAGTGTGATCCTGTGCCCTGGTAGTTCTCTGCAGATGTGGCCGCTTTCGCGGGTTCATGCGCCTGTTGAGCTGGCCGAGCTCTCGGGTGACGGGGGAAGCTTGCTCGCGCGGGCGATTAAAAATGTTAAACAATTAAGCAATAATAGGATTATCATCGCGGCCACCTATGAGGGCGCCCCGCTTATTAAACAGCATATCGCCAAACACGCCCTGCTTGAGCCCCGCGAGTACGAGTTGCTCGTCGAGGCCTACCCCCGCGGCAACGCGCTCACGATGGCACTGGTCGCCGCGCACCTCAAGCTCGCCGACTCGCAGGCCGTCCTGTTCGCCCTTCCCGTGAGCCTGGGGTTCGAGGCAGACGACCGCTGGTGGGCAACGGTCGAACGCGCTTACCGCGCGGCCGAGGACGACGCACTGGTGGCAGTGGGTACCACGCTTGAGGCGGGAGACCTCGAAGCGAGGCTGGCCCCCTCCTCGTTCTCGCATCACGGCTGCATCAAGAGGGGAGCGGAGCTCGAGGAGCTTCCCGGGGTGTTCAACGTACGCAGCTTTGTGGCCAATCCCACCCCCTCGTATGCGTATCGCGCCACGCAGCAGGGGGCGCTGTGGAGCACACACATCATCGCGGCGAAGGCGACCCTCGTCCTTGCCGAGCTCAAGCACACGGGCGCGCAGGCCACGAGCGTTGACGCGCAGGGGGCGCAACGCCTCGCCGAGACTGCCGGGTTCCTTGCGGCGCTGGGCAGCGACCACTGGTCAAGCAAGGAGGCACAGTCGGTGCTGGCGACCCTGCCCGCCGCGTCCCTGGAACAGGCGGTCTTTGAGACGACTCAACGCCTTGTGGTGGTACCCACAAGCATCCCCTTTGACAACCGCGCCAGCCTTATGGATTTGGAGAAGGGCCTGCCCGCCAACGTACACGGCAACCGGGCGAAGGGGCGGGTGCTCGCAGTCGACTCTGTTAACTCGACGGTGCTTACGCGCGACGAGAAGCTCGTTGTGACGTTGGGTGTCGAGGGCCTCGTGGTTATCGACACCGCCGACGCCCTTCTCATAGCCTCCCGTGATGCCCTCGACGCCATGCCCAGCGTCATCGCCCAACTACGCAGCACACAGGCCCCGGAGCTGCTGGACTAACGTGCGTATGCGCCCCTGCTACGCAAGCCCGCGCCCGCGCCAGCGGGTCGGCACTAATTGTGCGCCCCCCTTTATCGCGTATGCGCGGGCTGATGCCCCCAGTAGAAGGCCATGAAGCGGCGTTTGGCGGCGCGGGCGACGGCGACGGCGTCTTTCTCGTGGGCGAAGGCCAGTTGCAGGGACTGGGCGGCTATCTCCATTGCGGCGGCGGGCTTGCGCAGGTAGTCCTCGTTGGCGCGCATAGCGGTGAGGCTGGAATCCACTTTTGAGAGGTAGCGCAGGGCGGTTGCCAACTCGCGCGCGGTCTGTACGTGCAGCGCGGCACCGAGCGAGGTGAGCAGCATGGCATTGGCCTTCTCCTGCCCGTAGGCGCGCCCTACCAGCACCATAGGGGTGTCGGTGCAGAGACATTCTGTCACAGTGAGGCCGCCCGGCTTGCACACCACAAAGTCACTCGCGGCCATGAGCTTCGCAACATCCTCGGTATAGTTGAGCACCACCGCGTTATGCACGCTCTCCTGCGCAAAGCGCCGCTCCAGTTGGAGGGCGTAGTCGCTGTCGTTGCCGGAGAGGAAGATAAAGTGCAGGTCGTCACAGTCCCGCATGGCGGGCAGTGCCTTGTCGAGAATCTCGCGAAACCGCACATAGGGTCGCGGCAAGGTGGCTCCGGCGAGCACGAGTGCCATGCGCTTATCCAAAGGTATGTTCCACTCGCGGCGCACGGCCTCGCGGTCGTAGCCCATGCGAAACTCGCTGCGGGCGGGGATGCCGGTGATGACGATGCGCTCCTCCTCGACCTTGCGGGCGCGCAGGGTCTCGGCCATCGACTCGGTGGCCACGCAGAAGAGGTCGGCGTAGCGGTGTGGCCAGAGGCCCTCGACCTCGTAGTCGGTGGGGACGCAGATCACGGGGTAGTCCTGGTGGGTGATCATGCGGGCGCCCAGCGCGACGTTGGCGGCCGTGATGTGGGTGCATACCACGGCGGCCGGCCGCGTCTCGCGCGCCCATTGCGTAAAGCTGGGAAACATGAGCCGCGACCACACGGTGCCGCCGCTCCACAGCAGGCGGCCGGTGAGAAAGTAGCGCCAGGTGATGTCGTAGACGGGGCGGGTGGGGCCGGTGAACATCGAGGCGGTCTTATCGCCGTCAAAAATAACGCGGCCAAAGCGCAGTATGTCAAACACCTCGACCTCAAGGCGCGCGGGAAAGGCCGGGAAGCGCTCTCGCAGCGCGGCACTAAGTCCCACAAGCTCCTGCGCGATGGCCTCGGCAGCCACCTTATGCCCGCTGCCCACCGAGGCGTGCAGTATCGCGATGGTGGGAACAGGGGTAGGGACAAGCCCGGGTGGAACAGTCTCCTGCAGGTCGCCCGGCGCCTGTGTTTCGCTGCCGGTATTGTGTGCTGGTTCGCTCATTGGTTCCCAGGATGTGTTCATGGGTGATATGATACACCATCGACGTGTTTGCCAAACGTAAGGAGCATCGTGGCGTTATCGATTGGTATAGTGGGGTTGCCCAATGTGGGAAAATCAACCCTGTTCACTGCGCTCACGCGCAAAGGCGGGCTTGCCGCCAACTACCCGTTTGCAACCATCGAGCCCAACGTGGGCATCGTGGAGGTGCCCGACACGCGGCTTGAGCGGCTTGCCGCGATCGTGCACCCGGGACGCATCGTTCCCGCGACCGTTGAGTTTGTCGACATTGCCGGGCTGGTAAAAGGCGCGAACAGCGGAGAAGGGCTTGGCAACCAGTTTCTCGCGAACATTCGCGAAACGGATGCCATCGTCGAGGTCGTGCGCTACTTTGGGGATGCCGACGTGGTACACGTCGAAGGGTCGGCCGACCCTGTGCGCGACAGTGAGATCATCAAGACCGAGCTCATCCTGGCCGACCTTGGCACCCTTGAGCGTGCGTTGCCCCGACTGGAGAAGGACGCACGCCGCGACAAGACGCTCGCGGCCAAGCTGTCGCTGGTCGAGCGGCTGGTGCCGTGGCTTGACGAGGGCAACCGGGCGGCGGCGTTTACGCTTTCGAGCGAGGACCGCGAACTGGTGCGCGACCTGCACCTGCTCACGATGAAGCCGCTGCTGTATGTGGCGAACGTGGACGAGGACCAGG
The DNA here is from genome assembly GCA_031290695.1 of Coriobacteriales bacterium. The sequence goes on from JAITNB010000019.1 coordinate 3,650, forward strand.
CGGGCGCGGGCGGCGCGGGCGGCATTGACTATGCGGGCAACGCGGGCGATGCGGGCGGTGCGGGTGCGTTGACACCCATCGATGGCGTGGCGCCCATCCCCATAAGCGCCAAGGTCGAGGCCGACATAGCAGAGCTTGAGCCCGAGGAGGCCCGCGAGTTCCTGACCGACCTGGGCCTTGCCGAGTCGGGGCTTGAACGGTTGGCGCGCGAGGCATACGCATTGTTGGGCTTGCAGTCGTTCTTTACCGCGGGCGAGATGGAGGTCAAGGCCTGGACCATACCGGCAGGGGCACGTGCGCCGCAGGCCGCCGGAGTGATACACAGCGACTTCGAGCGCGGGTTCATCAAGGCAGAAACTGCTAGTTATAATGACTATATTGAGTACGATGGCGAGGCCGGGTGCCGCGCGGCAGGTCGGCTGCGCATAGAGGGCAAGGAGTACGTCGTGCAGGATGGGGACGTCATGCACTTTAGGTTTGCCACGTGATTATCCGTAGGCTTTATGGGTTTTGCCGAATAATAAGGGCGAGCTTGAAGGTTTTTTGGTGACGAGCACAGTAAAACGGGCAAAAAAAGGTACTATTGGTAGCGCAAAGGATTTTTAGGAGAGGAAAGGGAGTTATTAATGAGACGATTTAAAAAGGTTATTGCGGTAGTATGCGCGGGGGCGCTTGCGTTCTCGTTTGCGGCCTGTGGTTCCACGGCGGGCCCGGGCGTGGCTGCGACAGTGAACGGGGTCGAGATTTCTGAGGAGCGGGTCACAAACCGCATCGAGGCCACCCGTACGAGTTACCCCACCGCCGAGACCTGGGCGGCAGCACTCTCCTCGGCAGGCTATACGCCCGAGACGCTGCGGGCCCGCTACATCGACGACCTCGTTGATGCGGAGCTTCTCAAGCAATATGCCGTCGCGGAGGGGATTACCGTTGACGAGGCTGCCATCGATGCGCAGATTGCAAGCACAAAAGAGACGTTTGTGAATGACGCAGGCTGGCTCGACTACCTCAGTATGAACGGCTACAACAGCGAGGAGGAGTACCGCGACACGCTCATCTCCTCGAACCTGCTCACTAAGGTGAATGCGACCCTTGAAGCGCCAACACCAACCGATGAGGAGCTCCAGACCGAGGTCAATGCGGTGATACAAAACTACGCAGGTAAGCGCTCGTCGCATATCCTGCTCGCCTCAACTGAGGGCAGCAAGCATGCCGGTATGTCGGAGGAAGAGCTCATCGCGGCAGCCCAGAAGCTGATCGACCAGTTGGACGGTGGCGCCGACTTTGCGGCACTGGCCACCGAGAACTCCGACGACACCGGCTCTGCTGCGCTGGGGGGCGATGTGGGCTGGTCGAGCCTGACTTCCTTTGCAGACGAGTACCAGCAGGCGCTCGATGGCTTGGCCGTGGGGCAGTTGTCGGCTCCGATTGTCTCGCAGTTTGGCGTGCATGTCATCCTCTGCACCGAGGAGTTCGTGCCTTCTTCTGAGGGTACGCAGGACATCGCCACGATACCCACCGCGATACTGGACTACATCAAGAGCAGTCTCGCTCGCACTCAGCAGTCGGGCTCCTATGCTACTCTGATCGATGACCTGCGCGCCAAGGCCGACATCGTCGTCAACCCCATGCCTGAGGGCCTGCCCTACGCCGTTGACATGAGCCTTGTAGAAACTCCCGCCGACCCCGCGACCGAAACCCCAACCGATACCGAAGAACCTGTGGATGAGGTCGAGGGTACCGAGGGCGAAGAAGCTCCCGCCAGCGAGACGCCCGCCGAAGACGGCGCCGCCGCCACTACTCAGTAGTTGGTGGGATACGAACGACTTGAGAGGATAGACGTGGGGCAAGGCACGCAGGGCCAGCGGGTGATAGTGGTCGATTTTGGCGCTCAGTATGGCCAGCTCATAGCGCGGCGTGTGCGTGACCTCAAGGTATACTCCGAGATCGTTGCTTTTGATGTTGATTTTGCCGAGTTGGAGGCAGACCCTCCTGCGGCGGTGATTCTGAGCGGGGGCCCTGCGAGCGTCTACGCAGAAGGTGCCCCCGCACTCAACCCGCGCTTCCTTGAGCTGGGCGTGCCGGTACTGGGCTTTTGCTACGGCATGCAGGCGATGGCGGTTACCTTGGGCGGCACCGTCCCCCGCACTAACATAGGCGAGTACGGCCCCGCTGAGCTTGTGCGCTGCGGGGCCGTCTCTGCCCTGCTGGGCGACACGCCGGCGACGCAGACCGTGTGGATGAGTCATCGCGACAGCGTGGGCAGCGTGCCGCCCGGCTTCGCCGTCACCGCCTCTACCGCCACAACGCCCATCGCCTCAATGGAGGACCCCGTGCGTAGGCTGTACGCCACGCAGTTTCACCCCGAGGTGCACCACACCACCTATGGCAACCAGATGTTGCGGCACTTCCTCTTTGACATCGCAGGGCTCACCCCCAACTGGACGATGGACTCCATCATCGACGAGACTACCGCCGCTGTGCGTGCGCAGGTGGGCCAGGACCGCGTGATCCTGGGCCTCAGCGGCGGTGTGGATTCCAGCGTGGTCGCAGCCCTGCTGGCACACGCCATCGGGAGCCGGGTGACCTGCGTGTTTGTAAATCACGGGCTTCTCCGCAAGGATGAGCCAGAAGAAGTCGAGGAGGTCTTCACGCGGCAGTTCGACGTTGACTTTGTGCATGTTCATGCCGAGGAGCGTTATGCGAAGGCGTTGGCGGGCGTGAGCGAGCCCGAGGAGAAGCGGCGCATCATTGGCACCGAGTTCTGGCGGGTGTTCTTTGACGAGGCCGCGAAGCTCGAGGCGCGCGACGGGCAGCCTGTGAGGTATCTCGCGCAAGGCACCATCTACCCCGACGTGATCGAGAGCGGCTCGGCCAAGGCGAGCAAGAGTGCGGCGACTATCAAGAGCCACCATAACCTCATCCCCTTCCCCGAGGGCGTACATTTTGACCTTATCGAGCCGCTGCGCAACCTCTTCAAGGACGAGGTGCGCACGTTGGGTTTGGCGCTGGGACTGCCCACGCACATCGTACACCGCCAACCCTTTCCCGGCCCCGGCCTCGCCGTGCGCATCATAGGCGATGTGACGGTGGAGAAGCTTGAGATCCTGCGCAACGCCGACGCCATCGTGCGCGAGGAGATAGGCGCTTACAACGAGGCGCTCTTTGCCGAGACAGGCAAGCGCGACTCCGAGCGCAGCGTCTGGCAATACTTTGCCGTGCTGCCCGATATACGCAGCGTGGGTGTCATGGGAGACGAGCGCACCTACGCACACCCCATCATCATCCGCGCCGTTGAGAGCCGCGACGCCATGACAGCCGACTGGGCCCGCCTTCCCCACGAGACCCTCGCCCGCATCTCCACCCGTCTGGTAGCCGAGGTAGAAGGCGTCAACCGTGTCGTATACGACATCACCAGCAAGCCCCCGGGGACGATAGAGTGGGAATAGTAGCATTTGGTGTAAAACTGCTGGTAGATGCGTTGTTTTGAAGCCGGTGGTGTAAAAATGGTGTAAAAAATTCGGGTCCAGAAAACGCCTTTATCCAATTTAGCTCAATGCGACAAGCGAAAATAATCGCATAAAACCGCGCCGATAAGCGCTCAAAAACCCTGTTGATCCAGCGGGGTTTTTTGTTATAGCTGAAGTAGTGCGTCTTCCTAAGCATGAGTCATTACATAGCCGCAGAGTAGCGGTACCGATTAGAGAGGAGTACGGCTATGAGTAAGTGTAATGTAATCGCAATCAGCAACCAGAAAGGAGGTGTGGGCAAATCGACAACCACGGTGAATCTGGGTGTGGCACTGGCAACACAACAGGGCAAGAAAGTGCTCCTTGTTGATGGCGACCCGCAAGGTGATCTTACCTGTTGCCTGGGTTGGCAAGACCAAGATGAGCTGGATGTAACTCTGGCAACAATGATGGAAAAAGCCATAGAGTGCGAGCAGTTCGACCCCACAGAGGGCATTCTGCACCACTCAGAGGGCGTAGACCTGATGCCTGCCAACATCGAGCTATCAGCAATGGAGATGCTGTTGGTAACGACCATGAGTCGCGAGTACACGATGCGCCAGTGGCTGAACAAGGTCAAACCAGCCTATGACTATGTTCTCATCGACTGTATGCCGTCTTTAGGCATGATCACCATCAACGCACTCACAGCAGCAGACCAAGTTATCATCCCAGTGCAGTCGCACTACCTGCCAGCAAAGGGCATGAACCAGCTCATCAAGACGGTGAACAAGGTCAAGCGACAGGTAAACCCCAAGCTCCGCATCGGCGGCATCCTGCTCACACTCGTAGACAGCCGCACCAAACTCGCCCAGAACATGAGCGATGACATCCGCGCCAACTACTCAAAGCAGTTCCACATCTTTGCCACCGAGATACCGATGGCGATAAGCGCCGCTGAGACCTCGATGACTGGCAAGAGCCTGTTTGACTATGACCCCAAGAGCAAGGTAGCCCAAGCCTATGCCGCACTTGCAGAGGAGGTGGTGGAGCATGGTAAAGAACTTGCCAAAGCCAAAGCTGGCATCAGTAGATGAGCTGCTGTTTACAACGCAGGAAGAACGCGACGATTTGCAGAGGGAGAAGGTTGTAGACATTCCTATTGCTGAGATTGATGATTTTCCAGACCACCCCTTTGAGGTTCGCATTGACGATGAGATGCGGGCATTGGTGGAAAACATCAAGGAGCGCGGTGTGGTTACTCCGGCATTGGCTCGCCAGAAAGAAGATGGGCGCTATGAGTTGATTAGCGGACACCGGCGCAAGTTGGCATCCGAACTTGC